>NZ_DASQPW010000101.1:0-45872 GCF_035643755.1 Stackebrandtia sp.
GGGCGGCGCGGGCCGCGGGGTGCGGCGGCGGTCCTCGGCAGGCGCCGTGCGGTCCGCGCGGGCAGGCAGGCCAACGCCACCACGCCGATCGCGACCGTCAGCAGCGTCGACTGCCCGCCCAGGGCCACCAGGGCGGCGCCCAGCGGCGGGGCGGGATCGTGGTGTTCATCGGCACCGTCCGGGACAACAGCGACGGCCGCGAGGTCACCGCCATCGAGTACGAGGCGTACCGGTCCATGGCGGTCAAGAGCCTCACCGAGATCTCCGAACGCTGCGAGGCCGTCGCCCATCGCACCGGCACGCTCGCGATCGGCGAGACCGTCGTGATCATCGCCGCGGCCGGTCCCCATCGGGCCGAGGCCTTCCAGGCCGCCCGCTCCTGCGCCGAACTCATGAAATGGGAGACCGCCATCTGGCGCAAGGAAATCCGCCCCGACGGCGAGGAGTGGATCGGCGCGCCCTGCGACCTCGCCGTCGAGTGAATACCGGTGTGACGCTGGGGCCGTCACATGGTCGGCGGCAGCCCGAACGAGCCCAGCACGGCCGGGTCCTGGAACACCACATTGGTCCTGATCCCCGCCGCGACGACGTCGAACACGTGCAGGGTATGCAGCCGGTACGCGCCGTCGGCGGCGCCGATGTACGCGGCGACCGCGGGTTGTCCGTTGGCCTCGGTCGGCGCCATCCGCCAGCGCCGACCCCGCCGTTCGAACAGGTGGGTCATGAACGCGCCGTAGGAATCGCGGCCGCGGTACCACAGTGGAACCGGCGGCATCTCCAGCACGGCTTCGTCCGTGAGTAGTCGCGTCAACCCCGCGACGTCGGCGCGCTCGAACGCCGTGACGTAGCTGTCGATCCGCGCCCGCTGCTCGGCGTCCGACAGGTCCGTGACGTCGTCCTCGTTGAGCGCGGCCCGGTCGAGCCCGGCCCGGGCGCGCTGCAGGGCGCTGTTCACCGACGCCGCGCTCGTCTCGAGCATCTCGGCGACCTCGTTGGCGGAGAACGCGAGTACCTCGCGCAGGACCAGCACCGCCCGCTGCCGCGCCGGCAGCGCCTGCATCGCGGCCACGAAGGCGAGCCGCAGGCCCGAGCGGGCCGCCGCGGCCGAGGCCGGGTCGGGCGAGCCGAGCACCCGGTCGGGGAACGGTTGCAACCACGGCACCTCGAACTGCGGCTCGAGCGGCGCGGCGGCGTCCTGGCTCGGCGCGCCCAACCCGGACGGCAGCGGCCTGCGGCCGCGTCCGTCCAATGCGGTCAGGCACGCGTTGGTCGCGATGCGGTACAGCCAGGTGCGCAGCGTGGCGCGCTGTTCGTCGTACCGGTCGCGGGCCCGCCACGCGCGTAGCAGCGTCTCCTGCGCGAGGTCCTCCGCGTCGTGGTAGCTGCCGAGCATCCGATAGCAGTGCGCCAGCATCTCCGGCCGCAGCGCCTCGATCCGCGCCTCGAATTCCATCCTGGTCCTCCTCGGGTCCGTACCGCGTGCCGCGCTGGACGACCGGATTCTTCGCGGGAATGCGATGAATCCGCCCTTGCTCGCCGGTAAGTACTGCCGAGGCGGTCAAGCGGCCGCCACCGACCACAGGAGGCCATTATGACCAACGACAAGAACGCCATCGACACCCTGATGCGGCGGATCTACGACGCCTGGGCCGCCGGCGACGCCGACGCCTTCGCCGACTGCTACACCGCCGACGCCACGGTCGTGATGCCCGGAGTCCGTCACGACGGTCGCGACGAGTTGCGCGCGTACATGGCGGCGGCGTTCGCCGGGCCGCTGCGCGGGTCCGCCGGCATCGACCGGCCGATCAGCACACGGGCGCTGGGCGAGACCGCGGCGCTGGTGATCAGCGAGGCGGGCATTTTGATGGCGGGTGAGACCGTACTTCCCGACGAGCGCAAGCGAATCGCGACCTGGGCGCTGGTGCGGCAGGACGAGGGTTGGAAGGTGGCGGCGTACCACAACTGCCCGGCCTGACGCGGCGTCTCGCGCCCGGTTCGTATCAACGCGAGGCGTGGTACCGCACGAGCGGCAGGAAGAGCTGGTGCGCGATGTTCTGGAGCTCCCGGTCGGATGGGGCGGCGCGTTCGGCGATCATCGAGTACCGGATGAGTACGCCCGGCATGGCGAGCACCGCGTCGGGGACGGCCGCGGCGCCGACCTCGCCGCGGGCGCGGGCCTGGTCGATCACTTGCCGAAAGGCGGTGGGGACGACGCCTTTGGTCTCTTCGGGGATCTCGTCCAGCTCGCTGAACAGGCCGGCGGCCACGTCGATGCCCACCTGTCGCATCCGCTCCGCGAACTCGTGCAGGAGGGCGAGGACGTCGCCCTCGAGGCTGCCGGTGTCGGGGATGTGCCCGACGACGGTGCCCGCGTGGGCGCGCACGGCCGCGAGCACGAGCGCGGCACGGGCGGGCCAGCGGCGGTAGATCACGGCACGGCTCGTGCCGACCGCGCGGGCCACCGCATCGATGGTGAATGCCGCGTAGCCCCCGGCTCGCAGCTGTTCCCACGCGGCCTCGAGCAAGGCGTCCTCCAGCTCGGGGCCGCGGCGGCGGCGGGCCGGGCGGGCGTCGGTATGCATGTCCACACCATGAGGATACGCGTGTATCTTATTGCATGTAAGGTACACGCGTCTCTTAGAGGGATCACGGTGGACGGACCAAAACTGGAACCGCTGGGATGGCCACTGGTCCGACTGGCGTTGGTCGTCGTGATCGGCGGCATCGCGCCCCTGATCGACACGACCGTCGTCAATGTGGCGCTGCACACGATGAGCGCCGGCCTCCGCGTCGGCGCCGACGCGATCCCATGGGTCTCCACCGTCTACCTGCTGACCCTCGCGGTGGCGATCCCGGTGACCTCCTGGGCCTCCGACCGGCTCGGCGCGAAGCGACTGTGGATCGCCGGGCTCGTCCTGTTCATGGCCGGCTCCGCCCTGAGCGCGCTGGCCTGGGGCTTCGGCCCGCTCGTCGCCTTCCGTGCCCTGCAGGGCGCCGGAGCGGGAATCATGCTCCCGGTGTTGCAGACGATCCTGGTGCGCGCCGCCGGCCCGGCCAAGACGGGTCGGGTGCTCACGATCGTGATGCTGGTGGTCACCATCGCGCCGATCGCCGGACCGCTCGTCGGCGGCGCGCTCGTCGACGCGACGAGCTGGCGGTGGGTGTTCGTGATCAACCTGCCCGTCTGCCTCGCCGCGATCCTGCTGGCCGTGCGCTTCATCCCGGCAGCCCCGGCGCGGCGTGACAGGCGTCTCGATGTTCCCGGTGTGCTGCTCCTCGGAGTCGGGACCGCGGCGTTGCTCTACGCGCTGAGCAACGCCGCCGGCCACAACGGCGACACCGCGCTGCGCGTGTGGGCGCCGCTCGTCGGCGGTCTGCTGCTGACCGGCGCCTTCGTGGCGTGGAGCCTCGCCCGCGACGGCCGCGCCGCGATCCCCGTCCGCCTGCTCGCGCATCGGGCGTTCGGCTCCGCCACGGCCACACTGTTTCTCAGCGGGGCCGCCCTCTACGGCGCCCTCTTTCTCATCCCGCTGTACTTCCAGCAACAGCGCAACCTCACCGCGCTGACCGCCGGCGCGCTCCTCGCGCTGCAGGGAGCCGGATCGCTGCTCACCAGGTGGGTCGGCGGCGTCGTCGACCGGGTCGGGGCCAGGCCGATCGCCGTCACCGGTGTCGTGCTGTGTGCCGCCGCGACGATCCCGTTCGCGACCGCGACGACTCACACCAGCTGGCCGCTGCTGGGCGCCGCGCTCGTCGTCCGTGGCGGCGCGCTGAGCGCGGTCAACATCGCCATCACGACCGGGGCGTTCGCGGGGCTTGCGCCCGACCAGGTTCCGGCCGGTTCGGCGATCGTGCGCCTCGTCCAGCAGCTGGGCGGAGCCGCCGGTACGGCGCTGCTCGCGACCATCGCCGCCGCGACCGGTGTCCTGGGTGGATTCCACGCCGCGTTCTGGTCGAGCATCGCCCTCACCCTCGTGGCGCTCATCCCCTGCGCCAAAATTATCTCGCGCGAGCGATGAGTTGGGTTGGTGCCGCCGGTATGTATCGGTGAACATCAATCGAAGGGATACCCATCATGAGCGTCATCGTCATCGAATTCATCACCCTGGACGGCATCGTGTCCGACCCGGACGGCTCCGGGGCGACGCCAACCGGCGGCTGGGCGTTTCGGTACGGACCCGAGGCGGTCGACGGCGACAAGTTCCGGCTCGGGACCACACTGGACGACGGCGTCATGCTGCTGGGCCGCACGACCTGGCAGTCGTTCTCGCGCCTCTGGCCGGGACGAGACGACCCGTTCTCCGCGCGGATGAACGCCGTGCCGAAGCTCGTCGCCTCGCGCACCCTGACCGACACCTCGGCGTGGGCGAACTCGCGGGTCATCGACGGCGGCCTCATCGAGGCCGTCAAGCGCGAGAAGCGCGACGTCATCATCACCGGCAGCCTGAGTGTGGTGCACGCGCTGATGGCCGAGGACCTGGTCGACGAATACCGGCTGTTGACCTTCCCGACGGCGCTGGGCACCGGCCGACGGCTCTTCGGCGACCACGGCCCCCGCATTGACCTGGAGTGCCTGTCGGCCGACCGGGTCGGCGCCGCCACCCTCGCCCGGTACCGCAGGACGGCATGACGCGGGCACACGCGCCCTGCCCGTTAGCTTGGCGCGCAGGGGTTAGCTGAATCGTTCTTCGAGTTCGCGGGGCCGGTACGATACGGTCATGACGGACGAGACAGCGCCCCCGGGGGTCGACACGTCGAAGGCGAGCGTGGCTCGGGCCTACAACTACGCGTTGGGCGGCAAGGACAATTTCGCGGTGGACCGCGCCTTTGCCGACATGGTCCTGGAACGGACCCCGGACGTTTTCGATTCGGTGCGCATGATCCGGGAGTTCGGGGCCCGGGTCGCGGCGTACCTGGCCGAAAACGGTGTTCACCAGATCATCGACCTGGGCAGTGGTCTGCCCACAACCCCGCCGAGCATTCACGAGACCGCCCGGGCGATCCTGCCTGACACGAGGGTCGTGTATGTCGACAACGATCCCGTGGTCGCCGCGCACAGTCGGGCACTGCGTTCCATTGGGCACGGGCTGGCCACGATCGAAGCCGACATGATGAATCCCGATGTCGTGTTCGGTGCCCCGGAACTGACCGAGACGATCGACATGTCCCGACCCGTCGGTGTGCTGATCATGAGCGTGCTGCAGAACATGACGGACCAAGCCGAGGTGCTGCGGGTGCTGGGCGACATTCGCGATCGCCTCGCACCGGGCAGCTATCTGGCGGTGGCGCATCTGTGGGACGGCAGCACTCCCGTGTCGATGGCCGGGGTCCACGAGAGTGCCGCCGAGAAGGGCTATCCGGAGGTTCTGTTCAGGTCCCGGGCCCAGATCGCCGAGCTCTTCGACGGATTCGAACTCGTCGATCCGGACAGCCCGCATTCGCCGGACGATCCCGCGATCGTTCAGATCGGCGACTGGTGGCCCGATCCCAACTCCGCCGACGAACCGGACGTCGAGCTGAAACTCCTGGGAGCCGTCGGTCGCAAACCCTGACGCCGCATGGACCGTGTCAGGTGTCGAGGACGCCTTCGTGCCGCAGCCACGCCTCGCACGCGTCGGTCCAGGTCGCCGTGTGCGCATTGTGGGCGATGAATACGTGACCCTGGCCGCCGTATTCGACGCCGTCGGCCAGGCCGATGCCGTGTCCACCGCGCGGGTAGACGTGGAGTTCGACCGGGACCTCGGCTTCGGCGAGGACGCGCGCCCATTCCAGGGCGTTGGGGAGGCCCACCGGGTCCTGGGCGGCGGTCCACACGAACGTCGGGCACACCGTGGAGTCCACGTGCTTGGACGGGGACAGTTCGTCCTTAATGGAGATCAGCTCCCCCAGCAGCCCCTCGGCCGCCTCGGGCGGCAGCAGACCCACGTCGGCCAGGGCGTACGCCAGGATCGCGAAGTCCGGTCGCGGCGGGTCGGCGACGCCGTCCTCCGTCGACAGGACGGTGCCCGTCATGAGCAGGCCCGCCAGGTGCCCGCCCGCGCTGGAACCGATGACGCCGACGCCGCGGGTGTCGAGCCCGTGGTCGCCGTTCCTGATGTAGTCCAGCCCGGACCGGGCGTCCCGCAACGGCGCGGGAAACCGATCGGGCAGCAGCCGATAGTCGAGGACGAACGCGTGCAGCCCGATACGGGACAGTCAGCGCGCGTAGCCCTCACCCTCGTGCGGCGGAAGTTCCGTGAAACGGCCGCCGGGAAGGACCAATATGGACGGCCGCGGACCGGTGAAACGGTCGTCGGCCGGATAGACCGTGATGCGTTCTGAGATTGTCGCCTGAGTTGGCAGGATGGCAATGCCACCTTTCGATACAACGCCGCCATGCCTGACGAACCGACCGCCACCGGCACCCGACGCTTCAGGAATGCTAGCCGCTGACATCGGCGACGCAATATGACACGCACCACCGCATGGCCGACGAGGCCGCGGCCGGACACGACCGACGCGATGGCCTTTTGCAGACCGCCGTGTTGCGGATCCCTTGTAACATCACGCTTTCCCGCCATAGTTACTACACAATCGACAGAAAGATCTCATTCATGGTCGTCCCGCCGCTCGCGGCCCAGTACGGATCCAACGATGCCGTCACCTCCTGGGTGGCCATCGACTTCGAAACCGCCAACTCCTCACACGCCAGCGTGTGCCAGGTCGGCATGGCCAGCGTCACCAACGGCCGGATCGACGACACATTCGACAGTCTCATCAAACCCATGTCCGGATTCGACGACTTCTACGGCATCAACACCAGCACCCACGGGCTCACCTTCGCCGACGTCGCCGATGCTCCATCATGGCCACAGGTGTGGGAACACATGTTGAAGTTCATCGACAGCCGACCCATCGTGGCGCACAGCGCCGCCTCCGCCGAAGTCAGCATGATCAAGCAGACCTGTGCCTTGTGGAGTGTGCCCGTCACCCCGTTGCGGTACGCGTGCTCGCGGCAGATCGGCAAGAAGGTGTGGAATGTCGAAGCACTCAAGAAGTGCGCCCAACAAGCACATGTACCGCTGGTCAATCACCATGACGCCCTCGATGACGCGACCGCCTGCGCCCACATTGTCCTCGCCGCCATGCACGAGGCACGCGTTGACGACCTTCATGGCCTCAACGCTCGCCTGGGGCTGTCGTGGAACCGCCTCGCGCCCTATACCGACGCGGTGAAACCGCCCTCACCGGAGAGCGCGTACTCGCGGGCGCGTCGAAACGTGTGACACCACGGGCTCAACCACGCGGAGGAGCGTCCTTGTGAGAGCTGATCGAGGGTGGCTCCATGCGCCCTTGCTCAGCGCGCCCGGGTATTCGCGTCAGTTTGTCCGGGTTGGTCACCGAGTAGACCCCCCGGACCAGATCGCCGTTGGGGTCGAGGTCGAGCACCAGGACGGCGAACGGGGCCCGCGCGTTGAACACCAGGGCCGACGGGTCCCCGTTGACCTGGCGATATGTCACGTGGAAGCCCGCGGAGGCGTTGGCGCCGACGGCCACGAACAGGTTCGCCACGGCGTCGCGGCCGTGGACGGGCCGGAGGCTGGTGGCGGGGCCCTTGCCCCCGCCGTCTGTCCACAAGGTTACGTCGGGGGCGAGGATGTCCAAGAGCGCCTTCAGGTCTCCTCCGAGGGTGGCGGCGACGAACCGCTCGGTCACTTGCCGCTGCACCCGGGAGTCGACCGGGTAGCGGCTGGGCCGACGGGCGCGGACGTGTTCGCGGGCGCGGTGGGCGAGCTGTCGTACCGCCTCGGGGCTGCGTCCCAGCATGTCGGCGATGTCGGCGTGCGGGTAGCCGAAGGCCTCGTGCAGCACGAAGACCGCGCGTTCGGCGGGGCTGAGGGATTCCAGGACGACCAGAAGCGCCATTGAGGACGATTCGGCGCGCAGGAGCGGATCGGGCTCGTCGGTGACCACGGGTTCGGGCAGCCACTGTCCGACATAGGTTTCGCGGCGTCGCTTGATGGAGGACTGCCGGGCCAGGGCGCGGTTGATCGCGATGCGCACGAGGTAGGCGCGGGGATTCTCGATGCGTTCGCGGTCGACGGCCGCCCACGACAGCCAGGTGTCCTGAAGCACGTCCTCGGTGTCGGCGACGCTGCCCAGCATGTTGTAGACGATGCCGAACAGCAGTTCGCGGTGGTCGATGAACTGTTGGGTCGCCGCCTCGTGGTCGGTCACGGTGGTGCCTTTCGTCGCTGTGCCGGTGATGGGAGCGCGATCGGGGGTCCGGATGTGACATCTCGCCGCGGAATGTGTCGCGGGTCTCGCCACGTCACCTCGCGTCCCACGACGGGCTCTTGTCTACGCGAACCGGGAAGGACCCGATTGTGCGCCACGACAGGAGACGGAAATGCGAACGCTCATCCGCGATGTACGGATCTTCGATGGTGAACGGACCACAAAGCGCGCCGACGTGTGCATGGAGGACGACACGATAGTCCGACCGGGCGTGGGTCCCGTCGACGTCACGGTGGACGGGACCGGCAAGACCCTGCTTCCGGGTCTCATCGACTCCCACACCCACATCTTCGACGGCAGCCTGGCCCAGGCGCTCGATCACGGGGTGACCACCGAGCTCGACATGTTCTGCCTGCCGTCCAACCTGGACAAACAGCGGCGGCTGGCGGACGAACGCGACGACGTCGCCGACTTCCGCAGCGCGGGCATGCTCGCGACCGCCCCCGGCGGGCACCCCAGCCAGCTGCTCGCCGGGCTGGCCGACTCCGGCGGGTTCGGCGACGCGGCGACCGGGTTCGAGCCGATCGGCGACGCCGGGCGGGCCGAGGAGTTCGTGGCGGCGCGGCTCGCCGAGGGCGCCTGCTACCTCAAGGTGGTCGTGGACGACGGCGGCGTGCACGGCATGGAGCTTCCGGTGCTGTCGGTCGATGTGTTGCGGGCGTTGGTGTCCGCCGCTCACCGCGCCGGGCTGCCGGTGATCGCCCACGCCATCACCGCGCCCGAGGTCGAGACCGCCCTCGAGGTGGGCGTCGACGGTCTGGCCCACGTGTGGTGCGACTCGGTCAAGCGTGCCGAGGAGTTGGCGGCGCGCGTCGCGGAGCAGGGCGTGTTCGTGGTGAGCACCCTGGTGTACTTCGAGGTGATCAGCCGGCCCTCCGCGGGCGGGGTTGATCACGCCGGTCCCGACAGCGGTGCCACGGCCGTGCGGGTGGCCCGCGCTCTGCATGAGGCGGGGGTGCCGCTTTTGGCGGGCACCGACGCGACGCCGTTCGCGCCGGGACACGGCCACGGCCTGCACCGGGAACTGCGCCTGTTGACCGGCGCCGGGCTGAGCAATGTGGAGGCGTTGATGGCGGCGACCAGCCTGCCCGCGGACCGTTTCGGCCTCACCGACCGGGGCCGCGTCGCGCCCGGCAAACGCGCCGACCTCCTGCTGGTCGACGGCGACCCCACCGAGGACGTCGCCGCGGTCGAATCCATCGCCGGGGTCTGGCGGCGCGGGGTTCGGCTGGAGCGCGCCGCGACCGGCGACAAGGGGTGACCATGCGAAACGACGAAACCACTCAGGTCCTCATCGTCGGCGGCGGCTACGCGGGGCTCGCCGCGTCGGTATTCCTGTCTCACCACGGCATCTCGAGCGTCCTGGTCGACCGCCACCCGGGGTTGTCGATCCAGGGCCGCGCCCGCGGCATCAACCCGCGCACCATGGAGATCTACCGTTGTCTCGGCCTGGAAGCCCCGATTGTCGACGCCGGGCGGCCGTTCCAGGACGACGCCGGTGGCGCGTACTGCGAAACCCTTGCCGGGGAGTGGAAGTGGATCTTCCCGCCCGAGACGCCCATGTCGTTCCCCGATGTGAGCCCGTGCGGTTGGAGCCTCGCCGATCAAAACGCGGTCGAGCCGGTGCTCATCTCCGCGGCTCGGGCGCGCGGCGCCGTCCAGCACTTCGGCACCGAAGTGGAGTCCGTCGCCGCCACGCCCGACGCCGTGACCGCCACGGTCACCGACCGCATCAGCGGTGAGCGGCGCGATATTCGCGCCGAATACCTGATCGCGGCGGACGGCCAGCGCAGCCCGATCCGACAACGGCTCGGCATCGAGCGCACCGGCCCGGGCATCGTTCGCGACCATGTCGGCATCGTGTTCGAGGCCGACCTGTCGGCTCATCTGAAGCGTCGCGCCCTCCTGTGGTTCATCCGCAACGACAGGGCGGGCCAGGCCGTCATGCTGACGACCGCTCAACCTGGCCGGTGGAGCGTTCAGGTCGACTACGACCCCGCGTCCGAAGGCGTCGACGACTTCACCGACGAGCGATGCGAGCGCCTGATTCGCGATGTCGTGGGTGACCCCGACGTGAAGGTGCGGGTTCTCGACAGGCAGGTCTGGGCCCAGGGCGTCGCCGTGGCGGACGAGTTCCGTCGCGGCCGGGTGTTCCTCGCCGGGGACGCGGCCCACGTCTGGTCCCCCGCCGGGGGCATCGGCGCCAACACCGGTGTCCAGGATTGCTGGAATCTGTCCTGGAAACTCGCCGCCGTCCTCAACGGCTGGGCCTCACCATCCCTTCTCGACACCTACCACGCCGAGCGCCACCCGGTGGCCGCGGTGCTGGCCGAGCTGACCGAGGAACGCCAGCGCATCCGTACCGGCTCCGACCCCGGAGACGACAGGACGGACGATCGCTTGTGGATGTTCGGGCAGCGCTACTGGTCCAGGGCGGTCGTCGATCCCGGGCACGACACGGTATTCGCGTCCGCCCTGGACCTGCACGCCCAACCGGGCACCCGGGCCCCGCACCTGTGGATCGAACACGACGGCGAGCGGAGGTCCACACACGACCTGTTCGGCGACGGCTTCGCCGTGCTCACCGGCCCGGGCGGGTCGTTCTGGGCCGAGGCCGCCTCCCGGGTCGGCCACAGGCTCGGGGTTCCCCTGGCGGCCCACCGCGTCGGCACCGATCTGACCGATGTGGACGATGTGTGGCGGGATCGATACCGGGTCGGGGACGGCGGGGCCGTGCTCGTCCGCCCGGACGGCTACGTGGCCTGGCGCCACCCGCGCATCGCCGCCGGGCACGAGGGGCGGTTGTCGGCGGCCCTGCACTCGATCCTCGGCTGATCTCACGCGGACGGGACCGATGGGTCTCCCGTCCGCGTGAGATCCATATGATCGGGGGCGGCCCCAGTGGTCGAGACGACGTCGGAGGGATCCCCATGCTGCGCGAGGCCGTAAGAACCGACATCCCCGCCATCGCCGCGCTCATGCGACAGGCCGTGCTCGACACGTTCCCGTCGTTCCACAACGAACGCGAAACGGCCGCCGCCGCGCGCTACCTCACCGAACCCGACACGATGCTCATCGACGACCACACCTACTACGTCCACGACGCACACGGCCAGATCGTCGCCTGCGGCGGCTGGAGCAAACGCGACAAGCTCTACACCGGCTCCGGTCCGGGCCCGGCCGACGACCGCCTGCTGGACCCCGCCGTCGAACCCGCACGCGTGCGCGCCATGTTCGTGCGCGGCGACTTCACCCGCCGCGGCCTGGGACGCGCGATCCTGGCCAGGTGCGAACAAGACGCCCGCGCCCAGGGCTTCCGCGCGCTGGTCCTCATGGCCACCCTGCCAGGCGTCCCGCTGTACCGCTCCTACGGCTTCCGCGAACTGAAACGCACCCGCGTCCCGCTGCCCAACGGCGTCGCGCTCGACGGCGCATCGATGCAATACCCCCTGATGTAGCGGCGAGTGTCGGTGCCCCGCCATAGAATCCGGTCACGACGTCGATTCGAGACATGGGGAGGAACAGCGTGAGCGATGCCAGTGGCAAGGTGGTCGTGAACCGGGCGATGTCGCTCGACGGGTTCATCGCCGGGCCTGAGGACGCGATGAGCTGGATCTTCGACTTCTTGGCCCCCAACGCCTTCCCCGAGGTCATGGCCGCCACCGGGGCCATGCTCGTGGGGCGGCGGACGCACGAGGTGGGCAAGCGGCTCGCGGGCGCGACGTCCGCCGACGACGCCTACGAGGGCGGGCCGCAGTTCGTCCTCACCCACCGGATCCCCGACCCGCCCGATCCCGGGGTGACGTTTCTTTCCGGGGACATCGGCGAGGCCGTCGCCACGGCCCGCGCCGCCGCGGGCGGCAAGAAACTCGAGATTCTCGGCGCCGACGTGGCCACCCAGTGCCTGCGGCGCGGGCTCGTCGACGAGATCCTGGTGTACGTGATCCCGGTGCTGCTGGGTGACGGCGTTCGGTTCACGGCACCGGGTCTGGAAAGGACGGACCTGGAACCGATCAGCAGTACGCGATCGGGCGCCGTCACGGTCCTGCGGTTCAACGTTCGCAAATAGACCTCGGCGCGGTTGACGGCCAGATCATACGAAAGTCCGCCATGCCGACACCGGGGGACCACACACGCCACCAGGGTCGGCTCCTCGCCCGGGCGCACCGCCGCCCGCCAGACGCCCCGCGTCGGCAGGTCGCCGTCCCCACCCGGGCGCGGCTCCAGCGGTCCCCCGCGGCTCGAAACCCACGGCGGCGGCCCAGGTTTCGCGGTACCGGGCACCCTCGGGAGGAGGGACCGGACCGAGATCGGCCACCAGTGCCGAGCGCGATGCCTCAGCCGCCATGAGATGCGGCGCCGTCGCGTTGTCGAGGGAACCGGGATCGTGCCCGCGAGACTGTGGCGCGGTCGCCGCCGCCGATGTCGTGGGCGCTGTCGGCCGCGTCCTGTGTGTCCTCCAACGCTCCATCGGGCGGGGTCCGGGCCCTGGCGTCGCGAAGTCGCCTTCAGTGCGTGGTTGCGTCGCGGGCCCGCTGGAACACCTCGACCAGATTGCCGGCGGGGTCGGCGACCAGGATCTGGCGGCCTCCCGGTCCGGACACCAGTTCGCTGCGGAAGGTCACCCCGGCCGCGCGCAGCCGCTCGATCTCCGCCTCAAGGTCGTCGACGATGAGGTGGATGCGGTTGCGCCCGGCACCGGCGGCGTCGTCGGGGGTGGCGCGGGCGCCGGACGTCTGCGGTCCGGACACCAACAGCCGCAAGGGTCCGCGCCTGAGGTCGGCCAGGGGCGCCACCGCGAAGGCGACGGTGAAGCCGAACTGTTCGGTGTAGAAGTCGACCGCCGCCGGGACATCGTCCACGATGTATCGGACGCTGGCGAGCTCGGTTTCGTCGGTCATGATGAGGTCTCCCTTTCACAGCGGCAGGAACCCGATACGGGTGTCGAGTTCCTTCGCGATCCGCCGAAATTCCGGGTAGGTCGCGCGATCGGTTTCAGCGGAGGCGGACGGGTCCGGCAAGCTCCAATGTGTCGTGACGGCTGTCCCGTGATCGCAGGGCACCTCGCGGACCTTGTCGCACAACGTGACCACGCGGTCGAAGCTTCGCGCCGCGACGGCGTCCAGGGACCGCGGGCGCCGGGGCTCGACGTCGATGCCGAAGTCCTCCCGCAGCACCCGCGCCACGTTCGGATGCGTCCGCGGCGCGGGGCGGCTGCCCGCGCTGGTCACGCGGACGCCGTCGACGCGATGCCGCAGCAGCGCCTCGGCCATCGGGGAGCGAGCGCTGTTTCCCGTGCACAGGAACAACACCGCGCCGCCACCCGACGCCCGGGGGCCGGTGGGTGCCAGCGCCGGGTGCAGGGCGGCGGCGGCGTCGCCGAACGCGGCGGCGCAGCGGTCCAGCCTGAGGTGGTAGTAGCTGTCCCGGCCGTCGAAGTTGCTGCGACGCGCGTCGATCAGCCCGGCCGCGCGCAGCAGCCGCAGGTGGTACGACACCAGGCTCTGCGGTTCGGCGACAGCGGCGACCAATTCGCGGACCCGCCGATCGCTGGACGCCAGTTGGGTCATCAGCGCCCAGCGCAACGGGTGCGCCGCCATCCGCATCAACAGCGGTACGGAGGTCCGATCCGTGGGTGTCACACTCGTCACAATACATCAAATCAGTTTGATGTATTTCGGCCACGGCGGCGGGCCATCGGATCACATGAGGTTCTTTCGCAATCTGCATGTGCAAGAAACCCGACAGCAATCCCGACCGAAATGTTCCTATCCTGTTGTGTGCCAAGGGGTCTGGCAGATCAAATCGCAATATCGACAATTTCAGATTCGAGAGGACGGTGCGCCTTGAGCAAGGTAGTTGATTTCATCAAGGCCCGACTCAGCGAGGACGAGACCTGGGCGCTCGCCGCGTCCCGGCCGCCCGACGGCCTGGGCACTCAGAACTCGAGCGTGACGCCGGATCCGATACCGGGCGGGGTGCGTTGGCAGTGGCGGTACGGCAGCGAGTACCTCCCGTACAAGACGCCGCCCGAGCCGGAGCCCGGGTGCGTGACCGGGCCGGGCGAGGTGTGCTGGCTGTCCACCGTGGAGGAGTTTCCGGCGCCCGACGGCGAGGAGGGCGACACGACGCCCGGGCTTTACAGCCAGGGCATCCTGGAGATGGATCTGGAGGCGGCCGTCCACATCGCACGGCACAGTCCCAGCAGGACGATCAGCGAGGCGAAGGTCGATCGCCGGTTGTTGCAGCGCTGCATCAAGGTTCTCGACGGCGCGAGCGCCCCCAACGCTCCGGAGGTCAAGCTGGCGCTGTTCGTGATCCGGACGATCGCGACGCGGTACGCCCGCCACCCGGAGTACGACAAGTCGTGGAGGCCGTGAGCGGCGGTTTGGTTTCCCTTGTCTCACAGTCGGAAGAGGCGCGCGGCGTTGTCGCGGCACACCGCGCGCAGCCACGCCGGGCCCAGACCGGTGGACTCCAGGGCGTGCAGTGCGTGGGAGTACGGGTAGGGGATGTTGGGGAAGTCGGTGCCCAACAGGACGCGGTCGGCGAGGTCGGCCAGGCGGGGCAGGGCCCGGGCGGGGAAGGGGATGGTGGATTCGGTGAAGCGGGTGAAGGCCATCGTGGTGTCGAGCATCAGGCGGTCGTGGGTTTCGGCCAGGGCGAGGAAGTCCTCGTATTCGGGCATGCCCAGGTGGGCGACGATGAGGCGCAGGCGCCGGTGGCGGCCGAGCAGCGCGGCGATGGGTGCGGGTCCGGTGTGGGCACCGGGGACGGGGCCGGAGCCGCAGTGGATGACGACGGGGGTGTCGGCGTCGGACAGCAGTCCCCACACGGGATCCAGCGTCGGGGAGTTGGGGTCGTAGCCGCCGACCTGGAGGTGGGACTTGAAGACGCGGGCGCCCTGGGACAGGGCCCGGGTGACGTCGGAGGCGGCGGCGGGTTCGTCGAAGAAGGTGGCGGTGTGGAGGCAGTCGGGGGTGCGGGCGGCGAAGTCGGCGGACCAGTCGTTGAGCCAGCGCGCCATGCCGGGCCTGTGGGGGTACAGCATGGACGTGAAGGCGCGGACCTTGAAGGCGCGCAACCGTTCCACGAGTTCGGTCTCGCCGTGGCGGTAGGTGATGGGCCAGGCCCGGCCGACCAGGGGCCCGGCGCGGTCGAAGTACGCCCACACCTTGGCCAGCACCCGGCGGGGCATGAAGTGAGTGTGGACGTCGATGAGGTCGTCCACACCCACGCGTCGCCGGAAGGCGGCGACGGTCGCCGCCTCCGCCGCGGGGTCGGGTCCGGCTGGCGTCGTCATGGGCCCAGACTGCCACGGGGCCGCGGCGGTCAGGACGTGAGCTGCGCGATGGCGTCGACGAGCAGCCAGGCCCCGAACACGACGAACAGGGCGGCGGCGCCGTAGCGGATGATCCTGTCGGGGAGGTTCTTGCCCAACAGGCGTCCGACTCCGATGGCCAGGGCGTCGGCGGCGACCATGCCCAGTGTGGAGCCCAGCCAGGTGCCGAACCAGCCGTGGTCGGTGGCCAGGGTGATGGTGGCCAGCATCGTCTTGTCGCCGAGCTCGGCCAGGAAGAACGCGACGCCGACGGCGATGACGGCCTTCTTGTCGGTGCGTTCGGCCTTGTGCCTTTCGGCGTCGGTGAGTTCGTCGCCGCGCAGGGTCCAGGCGCCGAAGCCGAAGAAGGCCAGCGCGGCGACCAGGGATATCCAGCCCGTGGGCAGGGCGGCGCCGAGCCCGTAGCCGACCGCCACGGACACGGCGTGGACGACGGCGGTGGCGATGGTGATGCCGATCAACACCGGCAGGGGCTTGAAGCGGGTGGCGAAGGTCAGCGCCATGAGCTGGGATTTGTCGCCGAGCTCGGCGACGAAGATGACGCCGAAGCTCAGAGCCAGGGCGAAGAGGAACGCGGACATGGGGCGGATGGCCTTCCCGGTAAGCGCCTGGCCGCGACACACGGGGTGACCTCGACCCGACTGTCGACAACAGTCAAGGTCGAAGGTCTCGTCCACCCCGCGGGCGGGGCCGCATGACCGGAACCGCTCGCAAGCGGGTCAGTGTGTCGATCATGCGATTGGCGGACTACTCCCCTTCGCGTGGCCGAGTATAGTCAGCGGTCAGCGGTCAGCGGTCAGCGGTCAGCGGTCAGCGGTCAGCGGTCAGCGGTCAGCGGTCAGCGGTCAGCGGTCACAGCGACCAACGGGCAACGGGCAACGCCCAGCAGACAGCCGGCAGCGGGGCGCGGTGGCGTGGTATCAGGGGCGTTGTTCGGTGCTCGCGATCGCCTGCCGCAGGGTCCGTCTCGCGCGCGACAGGTCGTCGGCCCGCCGGTCGAGCCGGACGAGTTGGGTGCGGAGCTTGTCGACAACGCCGGGGCAGGGGCGCAGCGAGCCATCCGAGAGCCCGCAGGGCAGCAACTGTCCGATCAGGCTGGTGGGCAGTCCGGCCGCGAGCAGGGCACGGATCTGCCTGACCGTCTGTTCGGCCGCGTCGTCGTAATCGCGGTACCCGTTGGTGTGGCGCATGGATGTGAGCAGCCCGACGCGTTCGTAGTACCGCAGCAGGCGCGCGCTCGTGCCCGTGCGCCTGGCCAACTCCCCGATCAGCATCGCTCGTTTTCTCCGTTCCGTTTGACATTGCCACAGTGACAACGTTCAACACTGGGGTCCGTGGGGCATTCCGCCGCCATAGCCGATTCCGACGAGGAGAAGTCGTTGATCATCGACGCACACAGCCATGTCCACGATCCCGTACACGACCACATCGCGCTGCTGGATGAGGCGGGGGTCGAGCGCACGGTGCTGTTCGGCACCCTCCCCCACCCCGAGCGCGCCACCGACCTGGACTCGTTCCGCCGCGAGATGAGCGTGCTGGAGCGGGTGGTCGGCGGAGGGCCGCATCCGGACGGGTTTCGGTCCGCTTGGGGCCAACTCGCGGCGGCGTGCGCGGCGCACCCCGACCGCTTCATCGGTTTTGGCAAGGTCCGGCTGGATCTGCCGCCCGAGCGGATCGCCGAGGATATCGAGCGGGAACTCATCGGCCGGGGTTTTGTCGGGATTGGCGAGCTCACGCCGCCGCCCGGCAGGGCCGGCGACATCGAGCCGGTGCTGCGGGCCGCGTCGGATCACGGCGGCATGCCGGTGGTGGTGCACGGCTTCGCGCCGACCACCGCCGCCGATCTGGCCACTGTGGCCGGTCTCGCGCGGCGGCATCGGGACGTTCCCGTCGTCATCAGCCAGCTCGGCGGCCTGAACTGGTTGACCGCCATCGAGCTGGCCCGGGACAACGCGAACCTGTACCTGGATCTGTCCACCGCGAACATCATCTTCGCCGTTCGACTGGCGATCAGGGAGGTGCCCGATCGCACCATGTTCGGTTCCGACGCCCCGTACGGAGATCCGGTGCTGGCTCGGGCCACCGTCGAGCGAGTGATCCGGCCGGGCGCGGTGCGCGATCGCGTCCTCGGCGGCACGCTGGCTCGGTTGCTCGACCTTTGAGCGGGAGACCGAACCCTCAGAGCTTGCGACCCACCCCGCCGACGAGGCGGATCGTCACGTCGGGGGGCTCGCCGTCGGGGCGCCAGTCGCGGATGTCGACCAGGCCGGGGGTGAGGATCTCGAAGCCGTCGAAGTACTCGGCGACCTGCTCGGTGGAGCGGATCGCCACGGGCGGGTAGCCGGTGTCGTTGCTGCTGCGGTGGATGTTGGCGATGGCCTCGGGCGTGCTGCCGTCCCACACGTGCGAGATGGCCAGGTAGCTGCCGACGGCCATGCGGCCGCGGACGTCGCGGACGATGGCGAGGACGTCGTCGTGCTCGCGCACGGTTTGCAGGACGCTGATGAACAGCACGGCCACGGGCCGGGTCAGGTCGATGTTGCCGGTCAGTTCGGGGTCGGTGAAGACCCGGTCGGGGTGGCGGACGTCGGCCTCGATGGTGCCCAGGCCCGGCGCGGTGGTGCGCAGCGCCCGGCTGTGGGCGGCGACCACGGAATCGTTGTCCACGTATACGACCCGGGCGCCCGGCACCTCGGCGCGGGCGGTGTCGTGGATGCTGGGGGGCGTGGTCGGGATGCCGCTGCCCATGTCGACGTACTGGCCGATCCCCTCGGCGGCGACGCATTCGGTGACCCGCTTGCCGAACTCGCGGTTCATCAGGGCGGTGTCGCGGATCTCGGGCGACACCTCCATCAGCTTCTTGGCCATGGTGCGGTCGGACGCGAAATTATCCTTGCCGCCCAACAGAAAGTCATATACGCGCGCCACACTCGGGACGCTCGCGTCGACCCCGGGGACCGTCGCCTCATCGCTCATGTCCGCATTGTATCGACACGGCGTCCCGTCTCCCATCCTCCATTGCGGAGTCAGGGGCGCGGGGCCCGCCGCCGAGTTTTATAGCCATGGTGTGCTAAATTGTTTTTAGCATGACTATGCTAGATAAATGGGAGGACGACCATGAGCCAAACGCCGAACGGCACGCCCCGCGCCGACGGGTTCCGCATGCCCGCCGAATGGGAGCCGCACGAACAGTGCTGGCTGATCTGGCCCGAGAACGGCTACGCCTGGCGCGAGGGCGCCCGGCCCGCCCAGCGCGCGCTCGCCGAGCTGGCCAACGCGATCGCCGAGACGGGCGAGCAGGTGACCGTGACCGCGACGGGCCCGGCCTACCCGCACGCGCGGACGCTGCTGAGCGATCGGGTGAGGCTGCTGACCATGGACGTCGTGCTGGGGTGGGCGCGCGACATCGCGCCGACCTTCGTCGTCGACGACGAAGGGAGGCGGCGCGCGGTGGCCTGGCGGTTCAACGGTTACGGCCAGCTCTACCCCCACTGGCAGCGCGACTCCCAGTACGCTTTCAAGGTCATGGACGCCGAGCGGACCGCGGGTTACGTCGCGCCGCTCGTCGTCGAGGGCGGGGGGTTCCATGTGGACGGCGAGGGGACGTGTCTGGTCACGGCCGAGACGCTGCTGGACCCCGCGCGCAACCCCGGCCTCGGCACCGACGCGATCGACGCCGAGCTGGGCCGATACCTCGGCGCGGATACGGTGATCTGGCTGGAACGCGGGCTCACCCACGACGAGACCAAGGGCCACATCGACAACATGGCGTGCTTCACCGCGCCCGGCGAGGTATGTCTGTCGTGGACGGACGACGAGTCCGACCCACAGTACGAGCGCGGCGCCGAAGCCCTGGCGCGCCTGGAGTCGGCGACCGACGCCCGCGGCAGATCGCTGACGGTGCACAAGCTTCCGCTACCCGGGCCGCTGTCGTCCACGGAGGAAGAGGACCGCACCGTCGATCAGATCGTGCCGCGCCCGTACGGCGGTCACCGGCTGCCCGCGTCCTACACCAACTTCTACGTCGCCAACGGGCACGTCTTCGCTCCCCTGCTCGACCCCGAGCGGGACGACGAGGCGCACAAGATCCTCGGAGAGCTGTTCGCCGATCGGGAGGTCGTCGGGCTCGCCACCCGCGAGCTGCTGCTGGGCGGCGGGAACATTCACTGTGCCACGCAACAGATCCCGATGCCGCGGGTGCGGGGTGAGGCCTGATGGAGGCGTCGAAACGCTCGCGGATTATCAGCGTCGCGATAGACGTGGCGCTGTCGCCCGCCGTGTTCTACGGTCTGACGATCGCGGGATTCGGCACGGCCACCGCGCTGATCGGGGCCACCGCGACCGCGGGGCTGCGGCTGGCGTACACGGTGATCCGCAGCCGGAAACTGGACGGGTTGGCGTGCTTCATGGTCGCCATGTACGGGCTGATGCTGCTGATGGTCGTGCTGACGCGCGACGAGCGCCTGCTGCTGTCGCGCGACCCGTTGACCAGCGGGATAGCGGGGCTGGCGTTTCTGGCCAGCTGCGCGACCTCCACCCCCGCCACCGCCTACATCGGACGGCGGCTGCACGGCAAGGTGCCCGACGACCCTACGGCCCTGCGCGACAGCCGCGTGCAGACGTTCGTGTGGGGCGCGGCGTTGACGGCCGAGGCGGGGGTGCGGATGGCGATGATCTTCGTGCTGCCCGTCACGGTGACGGCGGGGGTGTCGCCCATCATCGAGCTCGCGGTGATCGCGGTCGTCGCGGGCTGGAACCTTTGGTACCGAAAGAATCTGCGCAGGCGATCGGTGCGGTCGGCGGCTCAGTCGGCCAACGCGGCGCGGGTCTGACGCGCGATCTCGAGGTCCTCCCGCGCGGTCACGACCACGCTCGACACTCGCGCGTCGGCGGCGGAGATGACGGCGTCTTTCGGGGCCGCGGCGTTGGCGTCGTCGTCGACGGCGACCCCGAGGTACGCCAGGCCCGCGGCGGTCGCCGCGCGGACGCGGGGCTGATGCTCGCCGACGCCACCGGTGAACACCAGGACATCGAGCCCGCCGAGCGCGGCGGTCATCGCGGCGATGTCGGCGCGCAGGCGATGCAGGTACACCTCGATGGCCAGGGCGCACGCGTCGTCCCCGTCGTCGGCGGCGGCGTACACGTCGCGCAGATCACCGCCCACACCCGACAGTCCCGCCAGGCCCGACTCCCGCTCCAAGATCCCACCCAGCTCGCCGACCGACAGTCCACCGTGCTCCAACAGCCACAGCACCAGCCCGGGATCGAGGCTGCCGCACCGCGTCGCCATCACCAGCCCCTCCAGCGGCGTGAAACCCATGGTGGTGTCCCGCGAGCGCCCCTGGCGCACGGCGGCCAGCGACGCCCCCGCCCCCAGGTGGCAGGTGACGACCCGCGCCGACGACGGCGCCCCCGCCAGGGCCAACGCCCGCCGCGCGGCGTAGGCATGCGACAGCCCGTGAAACCCGAAGCGCCGCAATCCGAAGCGCTCTCGCAGCCTCGACGGCAACGCCACGGTGGAGGCGGGGGCGGGCAGGTCGGCGTGAAAGGTGGTGTCGAAGCACGCCACGGCGGGGACATCGGGCAGCAGCCGGTTCAACGCCCGAATCGCGGACAGCGCCCGC
Source organism: Stackebrandtia sp. (assembly GCF_035643755.1). Taxonomy (NCBI): domain Bacteria; kingdom Bacillati; phylum Actinomycetota; class Actinomycetes; order Glycomycetales; family Glycomycetaceae; genus Stackebrandtia; species Stackebrandtia sp. The sequence goes on from NZ_DASQPW010000101.1 coordinate 21,244, forward strand.
GGTTGATGCAGCGGCGCCAGCTCGGTGAGCGCGGTGAGCTCGTCGACGACGGCGTCGTCGAGTCCGCCGCCGCCGTGCCCGCGTTCGGGTCCGACGGGTGCGGCTCCCCCTCCCGCGCCGCCGACCGGGTGGAGGACCGCGGTGGAACCGCGATTCACGTCGGGTGCCTCGGCCGGGGAACCGTCGCGCGCGCCGTCGACGGTGATCCTGGTAGCGGCGCGGAATCGGTTGCCGCCGTGGACGACCCGATGCCCCACGGCGTCGACGGCGCCCGCGTCGCGGACGAACGCGGTGAGCTCGTCGCCCGACGCGTCGCCCGACCAGCGCTCCAGGTCGAGCGTGGACTCGACGGCGTCGGTGTCGCCGAGGACCCGCAGTTTCAGGCTGGACGAGCCGGCGTTGACCACCAGCACCCTCATCCCGGCCAGCTCCAGTCGCGCACCTCGGGAAGGTCCTCGCCGTGTTCGCGGACCCAGGCGCGGTGGCGGACGCGTTGGTCCTGCATCGCCTGGCGGACGCGGGCGGCGCGCGGGGCCAGTCCGTCGACGCGGTCGATGACGTCGCAGACCAGCTGGAAGCGGTCCATGTCGTTGCGCACCAACATGTCGAAGGGCGTCGTCGTGCTGCCCTCCTCCTTATAACCGCGGACGTGAAGGTTGTCGTGGCCGCCGCGACGGTAGGTGAGGCGGTGGATCAGCCAGGGGTAGCCGTGGTAGGCGAAGATCACGGGGCGGTCGGTGGTGAACAGGGTGTCGTACTCGTGGTCGGTCATGCCGTGCGGGTGCTCGGAGGCGGATTGCAGCCGCATCAGGTCGACCACGTTGACCACGCGCACCCGCAGGGCCGGAAGATGTTGTCGCAGCAGCGAAGCCGCCGCGAGCACCTCCAGGGTCGGCGCGTCGCCCGCGCAGGCCAGCACGACGTCGGGCTCCACCTCGTCGGTCTCGGTTCCCGCCCAGTCCCAGATGCCCGCGCCGCGCGTGCAGTGCAGGACGGCCGACTCCATGTCGAGCCAGTTGGGCGAGGCGTTCTTACCCGCCACGATCACGTTGACGTATCCCTTGCTGCGCAACACATGGTCGGCGGTGGACAGCAGCGTGTTGGTGTCGGGCGGCAGGTACACGCGGATGACGTCGGCCTTCTTGTTGACCACGTGGTCGATGAAGCCCGGGTCCTGATGCGAGAATCCATTGTGGTCTTGACGCCAGACGTGCGAGGTGAGCAGATAGTTCAGCGAGGCGATCGGGCGGCGCCACGGGATGTCGCGGGTCACCTTGAGCCACTTGGCGTGCTGGTTGAACATCGAGTCGACGATGTGCACGAACGCCTCGTAACACGACAACAGGCCGTGGCGCCCCGTCAGCAGGTAGCCCTCGAGCCAGCCCTGACACAGGTGCTCCGACAGCACCTCGTGGACACGGCCGTCGGTGGCCAGGTGCTCGTCGGTGTCGAGCGTGCGCGACTGCCAGTTCTTGGCGGTGACCTCGTACACCGCGTCCAGCCGGTTGGAGGCGGTCTCGTCGGGGCCGAAGAGCCGGAAGTTGTGGCTGGAGGCGTTGGCGCCCATGATGTCCCGCAGGAAGCGCCCCAGGACGCGGGTGGGCTCGGCGAGGGTGGCACCGGGCTCGTCCACGGCCTCGGCATAGCCGCGGAAGTCGGGCATGGTGAGCTCGCGCAGCAGCAGCCCGCCGTTGGCGTGCGGGTTGGCGCCCATGCGGCGCTCCTCGTCGGGCGCCTGCTCCACCAGCTCGCGCGTCGGGCGGCCCTGACCGTCGAAGAGCTCGTCGGGTCGGTAGGAGCGCATCCACGCCTCGAGCTGCCGCAGGTGCTCGGGGTTGTCGCGCACCTCGGCCAGCGGCACCTGGTGGGCGCGCCAGGTGCCCTCCACGGGCACGCCGTCGACCACGGCGGGGCCCGTCCATCCCTTGGGGCTGCGCAGGACGATCATGGGCCACCGTGGACGGTCGCGGTCGCCCGACTCGCGGGCGGCGCGCTGGATGCGGCGGATCTCGGCGAGGACGGCGTCCACCGTGGCGGCCATCAACTGGTGCATGGCCTCGGGCTCGTGGCCCTCCACATAGTACGGAACGTGGCCGTACCCGCGCAGCAGCGCGTCCAGCTCGTCGGCGGGCATGCGCCCCAGCACCGTCGGGTTGGCGATCTTGTAACCGTTGAGGTGCAGGATGGGCAGCACCGCGCCGTCGCCGACGGGGTCGGCGAACTTGTTGGCGTGCCAGCTGGTGGCCAGCGGCCCCGTCTCGGCCTCGCCGTCGCCCACCACGCAGGCCACGACCAGGTCGGGGTTGTCGAACGCCGCGCCGTACGCGTGCGCCAGCGAATACCCCAGCTCGCCGCCCTCGTGGATGGAGCCGGGCACCTCGGGGGCGACGTGGCTGGGCACCCCGCCGGGAAAGGAAAACTGGCGAAACAGGATCCGCATGCCCTCGGCGTCCCTGGCCACCCGCGGATACGCCCGGGTGTAGCTGCCCTCCAGCCACGTGTTGGCGTACAGCGCGGGACCGCCGTGGCCGGGCCCGATCACGTACATTATGTCGACGTCGTGCGCCCGGATCGCGCGGTTCAGGTGCGCGTAGCAGAAGTTCAGCCCCGGAGTGGTTCCCCAGTGCCCCAACAGCCGCGGCTTGATGTGCGTGGGCGCCAACGGTTCGGACAGCAGGGGGTTGTCCATCAGGTAGATCTGCCCGACCGACAGGTAGTTGGCGGCCCGCCAGTAGGCGTCGACGGCGCGCAACCGCGACGAATCCAGCGGCGCCTGATCCAGGTTCGACATGTCGTGGCCCTCATCCCGGTCTGACTGCCCGCCAGGCTAGTGGCCGCGCCCGCCGCTCGAGGCCGATCGGGCAAAACGATAGGGCTCAGAGTTTCTCGAGCCCCGGCGCCTCCTTGTCGGCGAAGGCGCAGGCGCGCTTCACTCCCGCCAGACAGCCCTTGGAGCGCATCAGGCCCGAGTAGTAGTCGATGTACATGAAGCCGTACGTCTCGCCGCGCGCGAAGGCGTGCACCTGAATGGACTCGTGCCACAGTGTGAATGCCTCGTCGGGGATCTCGACGTACGACCTGGCGGCGAAGTTCTCCTGGTCCTCCCAGTTCTCGGCGTACACGAAACGCTTGACGCCGTGGCGGGGCAGGTCGTGCTTCATGGGCAGGCCCGCGTAGAAGCGCGCCTGTTCGGCGATGGTGGAGGCGTGGCGGTGGTCGGAGTGGATGGAGTCGTTCCAGTGGGCGATCACGACGTCGGGTTTCATGTCGCGGATGATGTCGGCGACCTCCAGCTGGGTCTTCTGATCGGACTCCAGGAAGCCGTCGGAGTGGTCCAGCACCTTGAATTCCGAGCCGAGGCGTTCGGCGAAGGTCTTGCCCTCCTTGATCTTCTGCTTCTTGTACTCGTGGGGCGACAGCTTGGGGTGGCCGCGCTCGCCGGGGGTCAGCGCGAGGAAGCACGTGCGGTGTCCGGCCAGGGATGCCTTGGCCAGCAAGGGTCCGGCGGTCAGGTCCATGTCGCCGATGTGGGCGCCGATGGCCAGGTACGTCTTCTTGCTCATGTGGACCTCACTTCATGCCGCTGAGCATCATGCCGCGGACGTAGTACTTCTGGAACAACAGGAAAACCAACAGCACGGGGACGGTGCTGATCACCAGCCCGGCCATCACCAGGGGCTGGGTGCGGGTGGGGTCGAGCTGGCTTTGCAACAGCTGGATGCCGACGGGAAGGGTCATCAGGTCGGGGTTGACGGTGGAGATCATCAGCGGCCAGATGTATTCGTTCCACACGCCGACGAAGGTCAACAGCCCCAAGGTGATGAGCGCGGGCTTGGTCTGCGGGACGACGACGCTCCACCAGGTGCGCCACTCCCCCGCCCCGTCCATGCGGGCGGCCTCCAGGACCTCGTCGGGAATGGACACGATGAACTGTCGCATCAGGAATATGCCGAAGCCCGACACCAGGAACGGCAGGAACAGCGCGCCGTAGGTGGTCATCAGGCCGCCGTAGCCGTCGCGGCCCGCAAGGTCGTTGCCGCCGACGCCGGGCCAGTGCGCCAGGATCAGGAAGTCGGGGATCAGGAACAGGAACGGCGGGAACATCATGGTGGCCAGCACGAAGCGAAACAGCGCCGCCCGGCCCTTGAAGCGCAGCTTCGCCAGGGCGTATCCGGCCATGCTGGAGGTGATGAGGACCGACAGCACGCACACCGCGGTCATCAAGACGCTGTTGAAGAACAGCTTCGGCATGTCCAATTGGGAGAACGCGTCGGCGTAGTTCCTGGTGTCGAAGGAGCCGGGCAGGAACTGGTACGGCAGCATGCCGAACTCGCCGGGTTTCTTGAACGACGTGAAGAACATGTCGGCGAACGGCAGCACCATGAGCACCGCGCCGCCGATCACCAGCAGGTACGAAAACCACGGAACCTTGCGGGGCTTCACGATGTCTCCTCTCCCTTGCGGCGGAAGATCCACAGCTGCGCCAGGGTGATGACGAAGATGACGACGAACAGCACCAGCGCCATGGCGCTGGCCACGCCCCACACCCCGAACTTGAACGCCTGCTGATAGATCTCGAATCCGGCCACGTTGGTGGCGTTGGCGGGGCCGCCTTGGGTCATGACCATGATGAGCGCGAAGGACTGGAGGCCGGCGATGAACTGGGTGATGAGCACGAACAGCAGGGTGGGGCGCAGCAGCGGCACGGTGATGTGCCAAAAGGACGTCCAGGCGTTGGTGCCGTCCAGCGCGCCCGCCTCGTAGTAGGCCTCGGGGATGGCCTTGAGACCGGCGGTGAGGATCAGGATCGCCGCGCCCACCGAGGTCCACGCCTGCACCACGATCACCGATGGCATGGCGGTGGAGGTGTCGGACAGGAACTTGACCGAGCCGATGCCCACCGCGTTGAGGAGGCCGTTGATGAGCCCGCTGCCGGGTTGATAGAGGTATTTCCAGACGTTGCCGACGGCGACGACCGTGGTCACCATCGGCAGGAAGTAGAGGGTGCGCCACAGCCCCTGGAACCTCAGGCGCGTGATGGCATGGGCCAGCGCGACCGACGCGATCAGGGCCAGGGCCACCGCGCCGAAGGCGAACAGCAGGGTGTTGGCGAGGATCGGCACCAGGAACGATCCGGTGGGCTTGAGGATCTTGGCGAAGTTGTCGGTACCTGAGAAGCGGATGCGGCCGAGGTCGAAGCCGCCCCATGACGCCAGGGCCAGCGCGATGGCGAACAGCAGCGGCAGCACCAGGAAGACCGCGAAGAACAGCAGCGACGGGGACAGGAACGCCCAGGCGGCGCGGCTCTGGTGCTTGCGGGCCTTGGCGAGCGAGCCGCGGGCGGTGAGGGTCGGGGTCATGGGCGAACCGTCCTGTCAGTGCCGGGGCAGGGTGGCGTCGGCTTCGGCGGCGGCGGACGACAGCGCCGCGTCCACCGTTTCCTCGCCGGACCACACCGACTGGATGCTGCCTTGCAGCGCGGTCTTCATCTGTTGCCCGCCTTGGGGATTGGCCTCGGGAAGCGCGTAGTCGAGGGCGTCCACGAAGGGCGTGTAGTTGGGGTCGTCGACGGCCAGGGCCCGGCTGTCGGAGACGCGGCCGGAGATGGTGCCGACGGAGAACTGCAGGGCGCCCATGCGGGTGGCGCCGTGGGCGGCGGGCTCGGCGTTGAGCCAGCGCAGGAACTCCCAGGCCTGCTTCTTGTGGTGGCTTCGGGCGTTGACGCCGGAGAAGAAGCTGTAGGCGACCGAGCCGCGGTCGCCGAGGCGCGGGCCGGGGATCGGCGCCACCCCGATGTCCTTGTAGGACTTTCCCATCACGGCCTTGAGGCTGCCGATCATGTACCCGGCGTTGATGGTCATGGCGACCCGTCCGCTGGGAAACGCCTTGGCCACGTCGATGCCGGGATCGGCGGAGCCGTCGTCGATGAGCCGCTTCTCCAGCGACAGCGCCTTCTCGCCCGCTTCGGAGTCGAAGGCGGCGCGGCCGTGGTCGGTCATGTACCGGCCGCCGGCCGATTGCAGCAGGCTGGCGAAGGGGTGGACGACGGCGGTGTCGTTGAATCCCGCGGTGAGGCCGAATCCGGCGACGTCGAGGTTGCCGCTGGAGTCGTGGGTGGACGTCTTGCGGGAGATCTCCCTCAGCTCGTCCCAGGTCTTCGGCGGGTGTTTGACGCCGGCGGCGGCCAGCAGCTTCTTGTTGTAGAACAGGGCGTAGGTCTGCATCTCGGTCGGGTAGCCCAGCACGCGATCGCCGACGCTGACGGTCTTGGCGGCCGCCGGGGAATAGTGTTCGCGGATGTCGCTGGCCACATCGGACGGTGGCGTGTCGAGCACGTCGGCGGCGGCGAGCTGCCCGCCCCACAGGCTGTAGGCGTTGATGATGTCGGGGCCCTGGCCCGCGGTCTGGCGGGCGGTGATGGTCTGCAACAGGTCGTCGTAGAACACCGTCTGGGTCTCGACCTGGGCGTCGGGATGCGTGCCGTTCCACTTGTCCACCAGCTTCTTCAGCTCGGACTTCTGCGGCTGGCTGCCGTAGTGGGTGAGGATGGTGATGGTGTCGGAGGGGCCGTCGCGGAAGCTTCCGGTGGCGCACGCCGAGGCGGTCACGAGCACCGCGCAGGCCAGGGCGAGGGCCCGCAGCGTGGTTCTCACGGTTCCTCCTTTCGCGGCGCCGGCTCGGCGCGCATGATGTCGAAGCGGCGGGTGGTGGTGAACCCGGTCTTGCGGTACAGGTGCCCGGCGGGGGTGTCCTCGCCGGTCCACAGGAACCAGGCGTGGTGGGCGCCCAGGGCGCGCATGCGTTCCAGGCACAGGTGCAGCAGCGCCTCGCCGAGGCCCAGGCCGCGGCGCTCGGTCACCACGCCGAAGGGCCCGAAGCGGTCGATCACCGATTCGTACGCCGCGCACATGCCCCAGCCGATGATCCGGCGGTCGGGGTCACGGGCGACGATGACGCGGTCGAGCGGCAGCCCGGCCGCGGCGGTCTCGCGGATGGCGCGGCCCCAGTCGGCGTTGAAGTGGTCGGCGGCCAGCCGGACCAGCGGCACCAGTTCGTCGGCGGTGGGGCTGGAGAGGACGTAGCCCTGGGCGTTGAGCTCGGCGATCCGCTCGTGCACCGGCGTGGGCACCAGGTGGTCGGCGATGGGCAGGTCCATGGCCGAGGCCCGGTAGAGGGTGCGAAACCCTTGCGAGGCGAGCAGTTTCGCCGCCTCGGGGTATCGCTGTGCGTCCAGGCCGGGCAGGATGTAGTTCGGGGTGTAGGACGAGAAGTCCACTTCGGTGCGTCCGTGGGCGCGCAGCCAGTCCAGCGCCTCGGTCAGCAGCCGACGCCCGACGCCGCGGCGGCGGTGCGCGGGATCGACGAAGAAGAAGGGGATCCAGCCGCGCGCGGGCTCCAGGTCGTCGCCGACCATGGCGACGGTGCGGCGCACCGCGTACGCCGCGCCGATCACCGTGTCGCCGTCCCACGCGATCCTCAGGCCCTCGGGGTCGAAGTTGGCGTCCAGCAGCACCAGGGAGCGGAAGCGGTCGGCGGTGATCGGATCCCCCGGCGCGGCGCGGGTCCACGCGTCGACCAGCGCGTCGGCGCAACCAACCCGAAAGCCTGTGCTCGACACCATGGGGGCTCCTCGTGATCATGCGGCGATGGGTTGGAAAACTACCAACACGCTGAGCCCGCGTCAATAATTGTCCTAGAGCGTGGACGCCCTAGGGGCGGTCTCCACCGTGGACGGTGTCGTGGGTGGCGGTGAGGGCCCGCACGGCGGCGTCGTAGGAGCGTTGCGCCACACCGAGAAACACGCAGTCCACCACGGCCAGTTGCGCCAGCCGGCTGGCCATGGCACCGGAGCGGAAGCGGGACTCGCGCACCCGGGTGGTGAGCACCAGGTCGGCCTGTTCGGTGAGCGGCGACGGCGAGACGTTGACCACGGCGATGGTGCGGGCGCCGTGTTCGCGCGCCACGCGCAGGCACTCCACGATCTCGGTGGTCTGGCCGGAGTGGGACAGGCCGACGGCGACGTCGTCGGGGGTCAGCAGGGCCGCCGAACCCAGGGCCAGGTGGGAGTCGGGGATGGCCAGGGCCATGCGGTCGATGCGCAGCAGCTTGTGTTGCAGGTCCTGGGCGGCGAAGGCGCTGGCGCCCAGGCCGAAGAGGCTGATGCGGCGGGCGGAGGCCACCGCGTCGATCACCCGTTCCAGGGCGTCCAGGTCGAGGCGCTCGACGGTCTCCTCGATGGCGCGCACGTCGGCGAAGGCCACCTTGCGCACCAGCTGTTCCAGGGTGTCGTCGCGGTCGATGTCGGTGCCCGGCGCCACGGTGCCGCCGGTGCGGGCCAGGTCGCCGCCGAGCTCGGTGGCGATGGCCAGGCGCAGGTCGGGGTAGCCGCGAAAGCCCGCGCGGCGGCAGAAGCGCACCACGGTGGTCTCGGAGGTCCGGCCCGCGGCGGCCAGCTCGGTGATCGATGTGGACATCACCATGCGCGGCGACTCCACGATCGCCCCGGCGACGCGGCGTTCGGCGGGCGCCAGGCTCGGCGCCAGGTCGCGGAGGCGCTGAATCACGCTGTCGGTGCGCAGGTGCCGGCTCGAGTCGACTGTGTCCATGTTCGTTTCGCCCCTGAAGTTCCTATGTGTACAGAAGGACGCCCGCGCCCGCCCAGTCGCGCGGTCCGTCCATCCTGGTCGATTCGGCAAGCGCCGTCGGGTCGGCGCCGTCGTCGAGGGTGCGGCGCAGCTCGTCGCCGCCCCACAGCAGGTCGATGGGGTGGCGATGCCCGGCGTGTTCGGCGCCGTCGTCGTAGGCGCGCCAGCCGAAGTCCCCGGGGTACAAGGTTCGCAGGCTGTGCAGCATGGCCAGCGCGCAGGCCACCGGGGCGAAGGCCGCGCGGTCGGTGACGTGCACCTGGACGCCGCGCACGGTGGCGCCCGCGTGCTTGTGGAAGGTGGGCGCGAAGGACGCGTCGCGGAAGCGGACGCCGGGGAGGTGCCGCGCGTTGAGGTCCCGCGCCCACCGTCCGTCCACGTAGGGCGCACCGATGAGTTCGAAGGGGCGGGTGGTGCCGCGCCCCTCCGACAGGTTGGTGCCCTCGAACAGTCCCGTGCCCGGGTACACCAGCGCGCTGTCCAGTGTGGGCATGTTCACCGAGGGCATCACCCAGGCCAGGCCCGTGTCGTCGGCGTACATGCCGCGGTTCCAGCCGGTCAGCTCGACCACGTCGAGCTCGCACGCGCGCCCGGCCTCGGCGGCGACGGCGGTGGCGTTGAGGAAGCGGGCCAGCTCGCCGACGGTCAGCCCGTGCCGCAGCGGGATCGCGGCCCGGCCCACGAAGCTGGCGAAGGCGGGGTCCAGCAGCGGCCCCTCGGCGGCCAGGCCGCCGATCGGGTTGGGGCGGTCCAACACGACGAAGCGCACGCCGACGCGCGCGGCGCTGACCAGCAGGTCGTACATGGTCCAGATGTAGGTGTAGAACCGCGAACCGATGTCCTGCAGGTCGTACAGCAGCACGTCCACATTCGAACGCTCGAGCAGGGAGTCGAGCGCGGGACCGTTGAGCCGATAGGTGTCGTACAGCGGCAGCCCGCTGTCGGCGTCGCGCTCGTCGGGCTCGCTCTCGCCCGCCTGGGTGGTGCCGCGCAGGCCGTGTTCGGGCCCGAACAGCGCCGCGATCGGCACTCCCGCGGCCAGCAGGGCCCGCGCCGTGGTGTCGAGATCGGCGGTCACGCCCGTGTAGTTGGTGACCAGGCCGACGCGGTCGCCCTTGACCAGGCTCGGATCGGCCCGCGCCCGGTCGGCACCGGTGCGGGTCGCGGCGGTGGAGTGGTTCACGGCGTCCCTTTCGCTGACGGCGTCGCGCGCGTTGAAAAATTACCTACGACCATATAGTGCCGTCAATAAAAAACCAGCGCGCGCCCATCATGCGGACGCCCCCGTCCTAGCGCAGGAATCGGTCGGGGCGCGGAACGGTGCGGTACAAGTGAACCGAGGTGGCCGCCAGCCACGCCCAGGCCACCACGACGGTGGCCCACAGCCCGACGATGCCCGCCAGATTGCTCGACAGCGCGGCACCGCCGAGGAACCCGACGATCACGACGACGGCGCTGAGGCGCGAGTACGCCGCCCAGCCGCGCGCCCCGTTCCGGGCCTGCCAGGCCGCGACCACGAGGGCGGCGGAGGCGATGAGCAGGAACCCGATCCCGCCCGAGGCCAGGTGGACCATGCCGTGCGCCGACGGCCCGGTTGCCTTGGCACCCGGCGGAAAGCCGCCCATCGGGTCGGGCGGAAAGCTGCCGCCGACGATCAGGCACGCGCCGTAGGCCGCGACCAGCCCGCCTCCCCAACCGGCCGCGCGGGACGGCCGCATGGCGCGGATGAATCCCCAGCCCGCCACCGCCGCCATCGCTCCACTCAGGATCAGGTTGGTGGCCTGGGCCCAACCCAGATGCCCGAGCATGAGCAGGCTGAGCTGGTGTTCGCCGAAGTCGAAGCCGTCGCGGGTGAGGCCCAGGACGATGCCCACGACGAGGTAGAAGACCCCCGCCACCACCCCCCAGCCCAGCATCGACCGCGTGACGGCCGCCGGTGTGTCGAATTCGCCCTGTCTGTCGGTGGTGTCGTTCATCGGCCCGCGCTTCCTCAAGGGATTACTATTGCACTCATCAGGGCAATAGTACACCCATCGGTGCATTAGTACACTGACCGGTACTCCACCCGGTTCTCAAGGAGCGTCCACATGCCACAGGCACCGCCACCGGCCGGCGACGACGCCTGGCTCGACCCCCGCGTCGCCCGCTCCCGGGCGGTGATCCTCGCCGCGGCGTCCGAGCACTTCCTGCACCACGGCTACGTCGGCACCAGCGTGGACGACGTCGCCGCGCGGGCCCGGGTGTCGAAGCGCACGGTCTACAACATCTTCGGCAGCAAGGAAAGGCTGTTCCGCGAGATCCTCGACGCCGCCTTCGCCACGGCGGAACGGTTCGCGCGGCAGACGGCCGCGCTGCTCATCGACGCCGACGACCTGGAGGACGCGCTGGTCACGGCCGCGGTGCGCCTGACCCGCACCGTCATGGACGACCGGATCGTGCGGCTGCGGCGCCTGCTCATCGGCGAGGCCGAGCGCTTTCCCGAACTGGCGCGGGAGTACTACCGGCGCGCCCCGGGCCACGTGATGGAGGTGCTGGCCGACACGATGCGGCTGCTGACCGAGCGGGGCGTGCTGCGGGTGGACGACGCGCGTCTGGCCTCGGAACACTTCGCGTTCCTGGTGATGGGCGCCCCCTTGGACCGCGCGCTATTCACAGTGGACGATTCCCGCCCGTCCGCCGACGAGCTCGAGGCGCGCGCCACGTCGGGCGTGGAGGCGTTCCTGCGGGCCTATCGCGACCCGCGCTAGTCCGCATCCGGCGGGTGCGCCACCGCCCCGAGGGCCCGGCGCAGCCGGTTGGCGTCGTCCGCGTCCAGCGGGGCCAGGAACTCGCGCTCCGCGGCGTCGCTGGCCCGAGCGGCCCGCGCCATGATGTCGGCGCCCGACTCGGTCAGCACCACGACGTTGCGGCGCCGGTCGGTGGCGTGCGGCCGCCGGGACACCAAACCCTTGTCCTCCAAGGCATCCAACAGCGCGACCATCGAGGTGCGGTCCACCCCCAGCCGCGTGGCGGCCTCCTGCTGCGAGGCGGCCCCCAGCTCGTCCAGGATGAAGAGGATCGGCAGCTCCCGGGCGGCGATCCCGTAGGGCCGCAACGCTTGGGCGTTCAGCTCGGCCATCCGCAGCTGCGCGTGCTTCAACAGGTAGCCCAACCGCGTGCGCCACCGCCCGTCCACCTCGTCATTCGCCATCGGCGAATTCTATCGTTAAACTGATCGTCAGTAGTACTGATAATCAGCCAAACGACAGAACGGACCCGTCATGATCCTGGTAACCGGAGGCGCCGGCTTCATCGGCGCCCACACCGTGCGCGCCCTTGTGGAACGCGGCGAATCCTGCGTCATCGCCCAGCGCCGCGCCTCGGGCTGGCCCGCCGACCTGGACGGCCGGGTCGCCGTCGAGCGCGTCGACATCGGCGACCTGGAAGCCCTGCGCGCCATCGGAACCCGCCACCGCATCACCGGCATCGTGCACCTGGCGGGCTCGATCCCCCCGTGGCCGTCCGGCGGCGAGCAGCCCATCGCCGAGGCCCGCAAGGCGCTGGACGGCCTGCTCAACATCGTCCAGGTCGCCGACGAATGGGGCGTCAAACGCCTGGGCATCGCCAGCACGATCGGCATCTACTTCGGCGCCGAGCTGGACGGCGCCGTGCCCGAGGACCTCCCGCTGCCGATGACCATCGGCCACGTCATCCCCGGCTTCAAGAAGATCGGCGAACTCCTCGGCGACCACCTGGCCACGTCCGCGGGGATCGACATCGTCCACTACCGCATCTCCGCGATCTGGGGCCCGCGCGGCCGCAACGACCCGTTCTTCGCCGCGCCCGCGTTGGTCAACGCCGCCGTCAACGGCACCGCCCCCGAGCTGTCGCACATGGCGCAGCCGCCGTACGCCGAGGACGCCATCGACCTGTGCTACGTCAAGGACTGCGCATCGGCGATCGCGGCGCTGCAGTTGGCCGACGTCCTCCACCACCGTGTCTACAATGTCGCGTCGGGCCGCGCCACCAGCAACGCCGAGGTCATCGCGGCCATCAAGCGGGCGATCCCCGACGCGCGCGTCGACCTGCCCCACCGCGAACCCACGCCGGGCTTCCACCTCGACACCACGCGGCTGCGGGCCGACACCGGCTTCGCGCCCGCCTACGACGTCGACCGCGCCGTCGCCGACTACGTGGAGTGGCTGCGCGCGATCGCGGCGTGACGTGACGGTCGCTCAGGTGCGGCGGCGCATCGCCGCGCCCGTGGCGGGAAGCAGGACGAAGACCACCGCCGCCATCCACACCAGAAAGGCGAAGAGGCTCAACAGGAGCGCCAGCCCATTCACGTGGTGGACGAGCAGCCAGCCGACGCCGATCAGGTAGTACAGGGCCGTGATCGCGCCGATGAGGGCGAGGATCCAGCGCACGAAACCGATGCGGAACAACAAGACCACGGACAGGCTCAGCACCGTGAACGCGACCGTGAAGGTCGCCGAGATGGCGAAGTCGAGGTTGCCGTTGATGTCCTCGGAGAACACGGCGAACACCAGGGCCGCGACGGTGCCGCCGCGGTGCCCGCTGGCGTTCAACTGCGCCACGACGAAGGTCACCACGGAACAGCTGATGAACAGCGCCGCGGCGATGTAGGCGGGGGCGGTGCTGGGCGGCTGCTGCTGCCCGGGTTGCTGCCAGCCGTAGGGGTTCGGGGGCGTCGGCTGGTGGTACGGGTGCGACATGGTCTCGAGGGTAGGCGTCGGCGCGGAATCGACATCCACAGATCGTGCCGAATGGACACCGGGCGTACTGTTCCACCAGCGGTGGCGGCGTCGGCGCCGCCACCGAGCCCTGCCCGAACGAAGAGGAAGACAACGCACATGAACAAGCTGTTCCACACGGCGAACATCTACATGATCCTCGGTCTGATCTCCGGACTGTTCTATCGCGAGTACACCAACATCAAGGGCTTCCACGGGGACAGCCAACTGTCCACCCTGCACACCCACATATTGGCGCTCGGGATGTTGTTTTTCCTCATCGCCCTGGTCCTGGACAAGGTGTTCACACTGTCGGGATACAAGATGTTCACCTGGTTCTTCTGGACCTACAACGCCGGCCTGATCCTCACGGTGGTGATGATGCTGGTGCACGGGATCATGACCGTCGAGGGCGCGAAGGTGTCGGGGGCGGTGCCGGGGATCGCGGGGCTCGGCCACATCATCTTGACCGTGGGGCTGATCCTGTTCTTCCACGCGCTGCAAAAGGGCGTGAGGGTCGCCGTGGCGGAGCGGAAGAATGCCGAGACGTCCGAGGCCTAGTTTAAGGTTGCTTTCCATTCCAAGGGAAGGAACCATCCGTGGATCTGCGGTTGAAGGGTAAGAAGGCGCTGGTCACCGGCGCCAGCCGAGGCATTGGGCTGGCGACGGTGCGGGCCCTGCGCGCCGAGGGGGCCACCGTGGTCGGTGCGGCGCGCACCACATCGGACGGGTTGCGGCACAGCGGCGCGACGGTGGTCAACATCGACCTGTCGACGCGGGAGGCTCCCGCTTCGCTGGTGGAACAGGCCGCCGACGCGATGGGCGGGCTGGACATCGTGGTCAACAACGTCGGCGGCGGCGATGACGTCAAGGTCGCGGGGCTGCTGGACTACGACGAGGACTTCTGGCAGCGCCTGTTCGATCTCAACTTCTTCGCCACGGTGCGGGTGTGCCGGGCGGCGATGCCGCTGCTGCTGGACGGCGGCGGGTCGGTGGTGAACGTGTCGTCGATGGGCGCGCTGATCCCGGGGACGCCGGGGACTCCCGTGCCGTACGCCACGGCGAAGGCGGCGTTGAACGCGTTCGGCAAGTCCTTGTCGGAGGAGTTCGGGCCGCGGGGGGTGCGGGTGCGGACCGTGTCGCCCGGGCCGACGCTGACGTCGATCTGGGACGCCGACAAGTACGGCGGCGGGGTCGCCTCGGCGATGGGTGTGCCGCACGACGTGCTGATGGAGAACCTGCCCGTGCAAAGCGGCATGACGATCGGGCGGTTCGTCAGCGACGACGAGGTGGGCAGCCTGATCGCCTACCTGACGTCGCCGCTGGGCGACAGCGTCGTGGGCAGCAACGTGCTCATCGAGGGCGGCGCCATCAAGACGGTGTAGGTAGCCGCGGCTCAACCCCCGTCCAGGGTGAGAAATCCCTGGTCGGTGAGATCGCGGACGACGGGCGACAGCGCGGCGGCCAGCAGCGCGGGATCGGCGTCGTGGGCGTGCGCCAACAGCCCCGCGAGGGTGCGCACGTCCACGTCGCCGCGGCACCCCGCCACAAAGGACACCAGCAGTGGGTCGATCTCCTCGGCGCGGCGCAGACCCGCGGTGGACTCGAGCATCTGGCGCTCCACCCGCCAGCCCTCGGCACCGGCGACGGCGTCTTGTCGCAATTGGACGCCGTCGGCGAGGCGGGGGCGGGCGGCCAGCAGGGCCGCGGGGGTGAGCGCGTCGAGGCGGGCGCGGGCGTCGAACCACTCGGCGATCAGCTCGCCGAAGCGGCGCTCGGGGGTCTGGCGGAGGTCCTCGCACTTGATCGCGGCGCAGGACGCCGAGCGGCGGGCGTTGATGACGCCGAAGCCCACGGCCTCGACGTCGTTGGCGTCGAACCAGTCGAGCCACGCGGCCAGGCGGTGGGGGTCGTGCGAGTCGGCGGCGTCGCGTTCCCAGAAGCGCACGTATTCGAGGGGATCGACGGCCTCGCGTTGGATCGCCCAGACCTGGCAGCCCGCGTCGGCGAACCAGGCGGCGATCCGTTCGGTCCAGTCCTGTCCCTTGACGTGGCACCAGTTGGCCATGAATTGCAGGGTGCCGTCGGGGTTGAGCAGCCGCACGGCGTCGCGGGCGAGTTCGGCGCACACGGCGTCGCCGGGGCGGCCCGAGTCGCGGTAGTCGTAGTCCCCCAGCCCGGGGCCGATGATGAACGGCGGGTTGCTGACGACGTGGTCGAAACGCCTGTCGCGCACGGGTTCGGCGAGGTCGCCGCGCACCAGCTCCCAGTCGAGGCCGTTGAGGGCGGCGTTGGCGGCGGCGAACTCCAGGGCGCGGGGGGAGATGTCGGTGCCCGTGACGCGCTCGGCGTGGCCCGACAGCTCGGCGGCCAGCACGCCGCAGCCGGTGCCGATGTCGAGGGCCGCGCCGATGTCTTGGCGCACCATGTATCCCGCCATCGACGCGGCGGCGGCCGCGGGGCCGAGGACGTGTTCGGAGGACAGGCCCGCGGCGTCGGTGCGGTCCGACAGCAGCCACCGCCCGCTGTGGAGGTCGAGGCGGAGGGCGGCGCGGTATTCGTCGCCGTCGCGTTCGAGCAGCCCGCATGCGGGGTCGAGCGGGGCCAGCGCGCGGGTCACGGCGTCGGCGGATTCGCTGGTGCCGCACAGAAACAGTCGCATCACCACGGACTGCGGGTCGTCGTCGGAGGCGGCCAGGACGGCGCGAAAGTCGCCGCGGCGGGCGGCGGCCAACGCGGCGCCGCCGAAGCGGTGCTCGAGTTCGGTCTCGGTGTAGCGCGCGGACTCCAAGGCCTCGCGGAGTCGAAGGGCGTCGTCGGCGCGCGGCAGCGATGTCACCCGGTGATGATCACATGGCCCCGGATCGCGCGCACCCGCGCGCCATCGCGGGAACCCCGACGCGCGTCGGCGGCACCGCGCGCGAACTCACCGTGACGTCTCGAGGGAGCAGGGACGTCACGACTCGGCCGGGCGCGGCATCGCGGTTAGCGGGAATCCGTCGGGACTGGTCCGACGGCCGCGGCCGTAGCCTGGTTGTCATCATGACGGGTCGAACCTTGGGAGTGCCAATGCGTCGGGCATGGATGGTCGCGCTGGTCGGCGGCGTTTTGGCGCTGAGCGGGTGCTCGGGGTCGGGCGCCAACGGCGACGACGGCAAGGGTCCCGCGTCCTCGTCCGATCCCTCACCGACGGCCAAGGACGGCGACAACTACGACGCCTGTTCCGACGGCACCTGCGAGGTCGTGGTCCACAAGACGGCGACCATCAAGCTGGACAAGGGCTTCGAGGCCAAGACCCTGTTCGTCAGCGTCTCCGGCGGCCAGGTGAACGTTCGCCTGAACTACCCCGACGGCGGCACGGGAACCGTGAGCGTGTCGGGCAACGCCCAGGTCGCGCAGAACGACCTGGGGTTCGCCTCGCCGGAGTCCCACGGCAGCGTGGCCGTCGTCGCCATCACGGCGCTGTCCTAGACGGCGATTCGTGTGCACGCCGTGTGCGCCCGCGCCGATACCGTTCGCGTCAACGGCATCAGTGGTGGGCATTCCTGGAGGGGACTCACCACGGGGGCGGGACGGAAACGGGCGGTTCGGGTCCGATCCCGACGGGTCCCGTTCCCGCTCCCGCCCCGTGGCGTCCGCTGGCAGCGAAAACCCTGGGGAAGCGGCGCGTGCCGCCGTTAGGCTGAGGTCACCCGCGCGGCTCGACGCCGCCCGCCGCCTGAAAGGACCGCCGCGATGACGCTTCCCCACGGGCCCAGGCCCACCGACTGGCACTCACCGCGGCTGTTTCGCTGCGTGGCGGGCGAGGTGCTGCGACGGATTCGGCTCGCCCAGGGCCGCACCCTGGCGGAGGTGGCGCGGGCGGCCCGCGTCTCCATGCAGTATCTGTCCGAACTGGAGCGCGGCCGCAAGGAGGCCTCCTCGGAGATCCTGGCCGCGATCTGCGCCGCGCTGCGCATCGAGCTGTCCGACCTGCTCGCCGAGGTGTGGCGGGACCTCATGGCCGACCAGGCCAGGCGGGTGTCGGCGATCGGCGTGACCGTCACACAGGTGGCGCGTTCGGCCCCCGCCTCGCGCGGCGTCGGCGACGTGGTCTGCCTGGCCGCCTGAGGCGCCCACGCCGCGGTGGCCACGGCGTGGGCGGCGCGCTCGTCAGGCCGCCGAACGGCGGGACTGGGCCATCTCGCGGGTGGTGAGAACGCGGTCGGCCAGTCCATAGTCGACCGCCTCGGCGGCGCTGAAGGTCTTGTCGCGGTCGATGTCCGCGCGGATCTTCGCCATCGGGTGTCCGGTGTGCTCGGCGAGGATCTCCTCCATCTCCAGGCGGATCTTGGCCACCTCGGCGGCCTGGACGGCGAGGTCGGGCAGGGTGCCGCGGGCCTGGCTGGAGGGTTGGTGCAGCGTCACCTTGGAGTGGCGCAGCACCGAGCGCTTGCGGGGCGCGCCCGCCGCCAGCAGCACCGCCGCGGCCGAGGATGCCTGTCCCATGCAGACGGTCGCGATGTCGCTGCGGACGAACTGCATCGTGTCGTAGATCGCCGTCAGCGCCGCGAACGAACCGCCCGGCGAGTTGATGTACAGGCCGATCTCGAGGTCGGGGCTCTCGGACTCCAGGAACATCAGCTGCGCCATGACCACATTGGCCACTCCGTCGTCGATCTCGGTGCCCAGGAAGATGATCCGGTCCGACAACAGCCGCGAATAGATGTCCGAGGCCCTCTCGCCGAAGGCGGTCTTCTCGATGACGGTGGGGATCGTGTACTGACCCATGAGCCTCACACCCCCGCCCGCTGCCGCGACACGACGGGCCGGACGTCGTCGACCCTTTCCAGGATGTGGTCGATGAAGCCGTATTCCAGCGCCTCGGCGGCGTCGAACCAGCGGTCGCGCAGACTGTCCTTTTCGACCTTTTCGACGGGTTGTCCCGTGTGCTCGGCGATCAGGCCCGTCATGAGGATCGAGGTGCGCTCCAGCTGCTTGGCGTAGATCTCGACGTCCGCGGCGGTGCCGCCGAATCCCGCCGATCCCTGGTGCATCAACACCTGCGCGTGCGGCAGGGCGTAGCGCTTGCCGCGGGTTCCGCCGCTGAGCAGGAACTGCCCCATGCTGGCGGCGAATCCCATCGCCAGGGTGCTGACGTCGTTGGGGATCAGCTTCATGGTGTCGAAGATGGCCAGGCCCGCGCTGACGGATCCGCCCGGCGAGTTGATGTACAGGCTGATGTCGCCGCGCGGGTCCTCGGCGGACAACAGCAGCAGTTGGGCGCACAGCCGGTTGGCGATGGCGTCGTCGACCTCGGCGCCCAGCACGATGATGCGTTGCTGGAGCAGCCGCCCGGCGAGTTGGTCATCGAGCGCCCCGACGAAGGTCGGGGACTCGGTCATGGCGTGTCGCATGTCGCTCCTCAGTGTCTGGTTCGGGGACGGCGCCCCGAACACCACCAACAATGAGCAGCCGAAACGCTGGGCGACAACACAATCTGCTGTCAGCAGAGGGACCCTGGTCGGGATTACGCCGGGCGCGAAACCTGGGTCCATATCGGATGGCGGGTCAGGTGGCGGTCGTCACCGCCGCGCTGGCCTCGGCCTCCGACGCCGCGGAGAAGGGTTCGCGGGCGGCGGCCACCGCGCGGTCGATCTCCTCGTCGACGAGGTCGGCGTTGATCTGGGCACCCGCCAGCGCCCCGGCCGCGGCGGCGGCGCCCACCTGCGCGGTCAGGTCGGTGATGTTGCCCGCGACCCACACGCCGGGCACGTCGGTGGCCCCGGCGGCCTGGCTGGGGACGTACTCCCCCATGCCCGAGGGGTGCGGAACGGGCGACAATCCAAGCGCCGCAAGGAATCCGCCGCGTGCCTCCATGCGGGTCGCGACGACCAGGGCGTCGCGTTCCACCACGGTGCCGTCGGCGAGCCGCACGCCGCGCAGCCGATCGTCGGCGACCACCACGGACGCCACCTCGCCGTCCACCACGCGGATGCCGCGCGCCGCCAACCGCCGAGCCCGCTCGGCGTCCAGCGGCGCGGCGTCGTGCGCGAAGTACACCACGTCGGCGCTCACCTGCCGAAACAGCTGCGCCTGGTGCGCCGACATCGGCGCGGTCGCGATCACGCCGATCGCCTTGTCCCGCACCTCCCAACCGTGGCAGTACGGGCAGTGCAGCACCTCGCGCCCCCAGCGTTCCCGAAGCCCCGCGATGGCGGGCAGCCGATCGACCAGGCCCGTGGTGACCAGCAGGCGGCGGGCGCCCAGCAGGCGTCCGTCGGCCAGCGCCACCGCGAAGCCCGCGCCGTCGCGATCCACGGTGGTCACCTCGCCGTGGACGATCTCGCCGCCGTAGCCGCGCACCTCCCCGCGCCCGCGTTCCAGCAGCTCCGACGGCGGCATCCCCTCGCGCCCCAGCAGACCGTGCACGCCGTCGGCGGGGGCGTTGCGCGGGGCACCCGCGTCGATCACCGCCACCGATCGCCGCGACCGGGCCAGCATCAGCGCGCCGTTGAGCCCCGCCGCGCCGCCTCCGATCACGACCGCGTCGTAGTTGTCCTTCGATGTCATGTCGTTCACCTCCGCGAGCCATGGTGCGGACCCGACCGCGACCGTGGCAACATTTCTTGCCGATCTGGCAAGATCGCGAGCATGGACGAACTCGATCAGGCGCTGGAGGCGGTCGGGCCCCGGCTGCGCGCGCTGCGCAAGCAACGCCAGACCACACTGGACGAACTGTCGGCGGCGACGGGGATCTCGCCGAGCACCCTGTCCCGGCTGGAATCGGGGGCGCGACGGCCCACCCTGGAGCAGCTGTTGCCCCTGGCACGCGCGCACGGCGTCACCCTGGACGACCTGGTGGGCGCCCCGCCGACGGGCGACCCGCGGGTGCACCTGCGCCCCGTGGCGATGCACGGCATGACGGTGCTGCCGCTCACCCGCCGCCCCGGCGGGATCCAGGCGTACAAGCTGATCATTCCCGCCTCCACGGGCGAGCCCGAACCGAAGTCCCACGAGGGATACGAGTGGATGTACGTCCTCAACGGCCGGCTGCGGGTGGTGCTGGGCGAACACGACCTGACCCTGTCGCCGGGCGAGGCCGCCGAGTTCGACACCCGCACCCCGCACTGGTTCGGCGGCGCCGACGACGAGCCCGTCGAGCTGCTGGTCCTGTTCGGGCAGCAGGGCGAGCGCGCGCACCTGCGGGCCCGCACCAGGCGCACCGCGTGAACCGTGCGGCGGCCATGTAACGCTTCGCGCGCCTCGAGCCAACTAGTTGGTGCACCTGGCCAATCTGAATCGAGGAGGTGGGCCGATGGTTGACACCCCCGGCGCCGATATATCGGCAATCGCGCGGGACCCCGCGGCGTTCGAGGACTTCTATCGAACGCACGTGGACGACGTGCTGCGCTTCATCACACGCCGCGTGGACGACCCCCATCTGGCCGCGGACCTGACGGCGGACGTGTTCCTCGCCGCGATCGAATCGGCCCGCGGCTACCAGTCGAGCCGGGGCGAGCCCCGGTCCTGGCTGTACGGCGTGGCCCGCAATGTCGTGGCGTACGAACGGCGGCGCCTGGCGCGGCGCCGCAAGGCCACCAGGCGGGTCGAGGGCCGCGCGCTGCTGAACGACACCGACATCACCGAGTTGACCGAACGCATCGACGCCGAGGCGCGGTCCCGGCAGCTCTACCTGGCGATGGGCCGCCTGTCCGATAAGGACCGCGCGGTGCTGGAACTGGTGGCGCTGGAGGGTTTGAGCCTGGCCGACGCCGCGGCGGCGCTGGGCATCAAGGCCGGAACCGCGCGCGTGCGCCTGCACCGCGCCCGCAAGTCCATGAAGGACATGATCGATTCGCCCCGGCCGGGCACCGTCACCACATCATCGGAGGTTTTGACATGACGACACAGTTCAAGGAACGACTGCTCGGGGAGCTGAAGGCCAACGTGGCCGAGGCGCCCGCCCGGCGCCGCCCCGGCCGCAAGCCGATGTTCGCCGCGATCGGCGCGCTCGTCGGCGCCGCCGTGGTCGTCGCCGTCCCCAGCCTGATGGCCGGATCGGCGTCGGCGTACGAGATCACACACCACGGCGACAAGGTCACCGTCGAGTTCACCGAACTCAACCATCCCGACGCGCTCGCGGCGGCGCTCAACGAGCACGGTGTCAAGACCGTGGTGCGGCACCACCCCGTCACCGACCAGGGCTGGGTCTGCAGGATTCGCGGATTGCACCACGACCCCGACCAGCCCCCGCGCGTCTACCGGCTGCCCGGGCAGCTGACGGGGTTCAGCTTCCGCGTCAGTGACCTGGACGGCGGGCCCCTGGTCATCCATGTCAACAGCCAGGGACAGGGTGTCATCACCGATCGCCACCTCGACCTGCGCTGTCACTTCGAGGACTGAGACCCCGACGGTCACGTCCCGAGGCCCGTCGCGCGTCAGCGGCGGGCCTCCTACAATTCCGTCGATGCCCACCCTCTCGATCGACTAGGGCACCTCCACCACCATCGCGGTGTTGCGCCGAGACGACGGTCAGGTGCGTCCCCTGCTGTTCGACTCCTCTCCCCTCCTGCCGTCGGGGGTGCACGCGGGCGCCGAGCTGGACACGGGCCGCGAGGCCGCGCGGCTGGCGATCGCCGTACGAGCCGTATCCGAAGCGACGCGTCGACGACGGCGAGGTGCTGTTGGGTGGGCGGACGCATTCCGTCGCCGCGCTGGCGGCCGCGACCCTGGGGCGGGTGCGGGTCGAGACGGAACGGGTCGCAGGCGAGCCTCCGTCGGACGTGGTCGGGTGCGGGTCGAGACGGAACGGGTCGCGGGCAAGCCTCCGTCGGCGATAGTGATGACGCACCCCGAGGCCTGGGGCGCGACCCGCCGCAGGCTGCTGCTGGAGGCGGCGCGGCGGGCGGGCCTGGGCGAGCCGCGCCTTGTGGCCGAGCCCGTGGCGGCGGCGTCGTTCTACGCCCGCCTGCCGCGGGTGTCGGTGGTGCAGGGCGCATGCGTGGCGGCGTTCGATCTGGGCGCGGGCACGTTCGACGTCAGCGTGTCGCGCCTGGCCGCGGGCGGTTTCGAGGTGCTGGTGTCCGACGGGCTGGACGACGTGGGCGGCGCCGACCTGGACGAGGTGGTGGTCGCGCAGGCGGGGCTGTCGGTGGCGGCGGCGATGCCCGCCGAATGGCGACGGCTGACGTCGCCGTCGTCGGTGGACGATCGCCGAGCGCGCTTCGAGCTGCGTGAGGCGGCGAGGCTGGCCAAGGAGTCGCTGACGACCCGCGCCGCGGCGGAGTTTCGGATTCCCTTGACGCGGCGGGAAACCCACATCACCCGCGCCGAGTTCGATCGGCGGCCGAGCCGCTGCTGGAACGCGCCGTGGGCCCCACCGACGCGATGCTTTGGCGCGCGGTCCTGGCCAGCACCGACCTGAGGGGACTGTTCCTTGTGGGTGGTGCCTCGCGGGTGCCGCTGGTGGCGACGCTGCTGCATCGGCGCCTCGGCGTCGCCCCGACCGTGCTGGATCAGCCCGAGATCGTGGTGGCCGAGGAGGCCCTCGCGGCCGCCGCGCCGCCGCCCGCGATGGTCCCGCCCGCGACCGACCTGACGCCGACGCCATACCTACCCGCAACTCCCCTCTCTGCGACGCCGTACCTGCCCGCGACCCCGCTCGCCCCGACGGCGTCACCGCCCGCGACCCCCCTTGTTCCGACGCCGTCTCCACCCGCGACCCCCGTTGCTTCGACGCCGTACCTGCCCGCGACCCCGCTGGCGCCGACGGCGTCACCGCCGCGGACGTACACCGAGGGGTTTCGCGTGGACGTCGCGACGCGCAGCTCCCGTGTGGACGCACAGACCTGGGGCATCCTGGCCGTCACCGCCCTCGTGGTCGTCGGGTTCGTCGCGATCATGAACAGCGTGCTGCCCCGGGCCCTGGGCGACGGCGCGCGCGTCGGCGCCGACGTGGCGGCGGTGCTCGCGGCGATCGGGATCGGGCTGGCGGCGGCGCGCTACACCTGCGCCCCCGTCGAGCACATCGGCGTCGGCATCGACGTCACCGATCGCGGGATCACCGTCCAGCACGGCGATACCGAGATCGCGGTGGGCTGGGACGACGTCGCCTCGGTCAAGCTCCTGGGCGGGGACCGCCTGGCCGTCCAGATCTGGTCGGGCGAGGTCGCCGGCCAGGCGTTCGACGCCCCGGGCGTCGAGCTGCGCGACGGCGAGCTCGAGGCGGGGCCGCTTTCGTCCGATGTGCTCGGTGAGCTCGCCGCGACCCTGTCCCACCACGGTGGCGAGCGCTTCCTGGGCGTCGGCGCTCGCGCGTGACGCTCAGGAGTGCCCCTCCCAGGCGGCGGTCTCGCGGCGGAGCTCGGCGTAGCGTTGGCGCGCTTCGGTGCGGGGCGCGGCGGCGTACTCGTGGGACTCGGGGGCGGGCCAGCGCGGCGGGTGCTCGGCTCCCGACAGCGCCCACGCGGCCTGGCGGGCGGCGCCCAGCGCGACGTATTCGCCCGGGGCCGGGACGGTGACGGGAGTGCCGAGGATCTCGCAGGCGATGCGGCGCACGGCCTGGGAGGCGGCGCCGCCTCCGATCAACAGGACGCGGCGGGGGTCGACGCCCTGGTCGCGCAGGCGGTCGATGCCGTCGGCCAGCCCGCACAGGACGCCCTCCACGGCGGCGCGCGCCAGGTTCTCGCGGGTGAGGGACGTTGTGGACAGTCCGTTGAGGACGCCGTGGGCGCGGGGGCGGTCGGGGGTGCGTTCGCCGTCGAAGTAGGGCAGCAGGGACAGGCCGCCCGAGCCCGGGTTGGCCGCCAGCGCCAGGTCGTCGAAGCCGGAGGCGGCGACGCCCAGCAGCGCCGCGGTGGTGTCGAGCACCCTGGCGGCGTTGAGCGTGCACACCAGCGGGAGGAAGCCGCCGGCGGCGTCGGCGAAGCCCGCGACGTCGCCGCCGACGTCGCTCGGCGGGGTGGGGCCGGGGGCGAAGGCGGTGCCCGAGGTACCGACGGACACGACGACGTCCCCTTCGGACGCTCCCAGGCCCAGCGCGGCGGCGGCGTTGTCGCCGGCTCCCGCACTCAGCACCGCCCCGGCGGGGGTGCGGCCCACGATCGCGTGGGGGTCGGCGACGCGGGGCAGCGCGGCGGCGCGCCCGAGCGCCAGTTCCAGCAGGTCGTGGCGGTATCTCCCGTCGGCGGGCGACCAGTAGCCGGTGACCGAGGCGTCGCTGCGGTCGGTGGTCGCGGCGGCGGGATCGGTGGCGCCGCCGAGCTTCCAG
>NZ_DASQPW010000102.1:0-13108 GCF_035643755.1 Stackebrandtia sp.
GTGCCGCGGTCTCCGGCGGCCGGTGGGCGTCCGGTGGCGGCGAAGACCAGGCAGGCGCCCAGCGCGAACACGTCCGCCGAGGGGTGGGGCGGCCCGCCGCGCCAGCGCTCCGGCGCCACGTAGGCGCGGGTGCCCAGCACCGAGGCGGGGCGGGTGATCGGCTGCTCGCCGGAGATCCGGGAGATCCCGAAGTCGATCACGCGGGGGCCGTCGGCGGTCAGCATCACGTTGCGCGGGGTGAGATCCCGATGCACGACTCCACTGTGGTGGATGCTGGCGAGCGCCTCGGCCATGGCCAGCGCCAGCGACCGCACCGTGTCGGTGGGGAAGCCGGAGTCGAACACCTCGACGGCCTCCCACAGCGACACCCCGGGCAGGTAGTCGGTCGCCAGCCACGGAGGGTCGGCGTCGACGTCGGCGCGCAGCACCGGGGCGGTGAAGAGGCCGTTGACGGCGCGGGCGGCGCGCACCTCGCGGGCGAAGCGGAGGCGGGCCACGGAGTCGGACACCAGGTCCTCGTGGATGACCTTGACGGCGACCTGGCGGCCGGTCCACGACGTGCCGAGGTAGACCACGCCCATGCCGCCCTCGCCCAGCCGGCCCACAAGCCGGAAGCGGCCCACGCGGCGCGGATCGTTGGAGCCCAACGGTTCCACGGTCCCACCTCACTATTCCCGCCGAGGCGACCCTCGCGGCGGGAAGCTCACGGCCAACGGGACCGGTCCGTTGCGCGATGCTGGAGGATTGTCCTGCCCAACGGATCTCGTCGCGGAAGGTCGGGTTCGGCAGATGCCTCGTCGACTCCTTGTCTCCATTGTGACGGTCACGTCTCTGTTCGCCGTGACCGGATGTGGCATCGGTGAAGCCGTGATCGCCCACCCCGGCGCCGAGGCCAAGGCGGTGCTGGACGACGCCCTGGATGACCTGGGTCAGCGGCCATCCCTGTCCTACACCGGCACGATCGCGCGCATCGACGGTGAGCACGACGCGGCGTCGGTGCGCGTGGACGTGTCGCGCGCGGGTTCGGCGTACGGCAAGGCGACGATCTCCGGCACCAGGGCCAAGATCATGGCCGCCGACGGGATCTCGTACGTGTCGGCCGACAAGAGGCTGTGGAAATCCGACGACGCCTCGGCGCGCACGGCCGCGAAGATCGGCCACGGTTGGAGCCCGGTGGACCCCGACGAATGGTTCGCCCCCGGCAGCGAGCTGGCGCCGAAGAAGTACGCCGCGACGCTGAAAACCGTGCTGCGCGACGCCGACGCCTTCGACTCCTGGCTTCCCTCACGGGTCGATCGCCACGGCAAGCCCTGCTACCCGGTCCCGGTCGGCAAGGGCACCGTGTTCGTCGGCGCCGAGTCGCCGCACACGATCGTCGGCGTCAAGCACCTCACGGTGCCGCACGGCGACAGCCACGGGGCCAACGCCACCCTCGACCTCGACGTCTCCACAGTGGCTAAAGGCGCCCTGTCGAAGTGGTACGGCGAGCTGCGCGGCGCGGTCGGAAAACTGTCCACGGTGCACGCCCAGGGCGACATCGGGATGTCGATCAGCAGCGACTACTTCAACTGCGCCTACACCACCTGCTACTTCTACGCCTACCTGGACACCTCCGACCTCGGAGACGGCCTCAAGGTCGCCAAGAAGGTCACCGCCGAGTTCCACGGCATCGCCAAGGCGACCTCGGCCGGGACCGAGGACTGCTACGGCAAGGTGACCGTCAAGGTGGGCAGCGGCAAGCTCGCCCACTGCACCGTGACGTTCCATCTGAGCGGGGGCTCCCAGACGGTGAAACCGACCTGGGAGTCCAGCGGCCTGTTGACCTTCCATCCCGACACCAAGCGGCTCAAGGCCCACGTGGCGTCGGAACTGAAGGACCTGACCTAGTCGTCGTCGGCGTCGCCGAGGTGCACGGCGGGGACGGTGCCCATGCGCCCGGCCTGGAAATCCTCCATGGCCTGGATGATCTCGGCGCGGGTGTTCATGACGAACGGGCCGTAACGCGCCACGGGCTCCCGCAGCGGCATCCCGCCCAGCAACAGCACCTCGTACTGGCCGGTGCGGCCGTTCTGTTCGTCGCCCGCGGTGAGCGTGATCGAGTCGCCGGGGCCGAAGACCGCCAGGTGGGCGTCGGGCAGCGGCCGACTGTCCGACCCGGCGAAGCCGTCTCCGGAGAGCACGTACGCCATGGCCGAGAAGTCACGGCTCCACGGGACGGTGAGTCGCGCCCCGGGGGACACCGAGACGTGCGCCAGGGTGATGGGCGTATGGGTGACGCCGGGGCCCGCGTGTTCGCCGATGTTCCCCGCGATGAGCCGGACGAGCGCGCCGGCGTCGCCGGACGTCAACAACGTCAGGTTGCCGCCGGTGATGTCCTGGTAGCGCGGCTTGGCCCACTTGTTGGTCGTGGGCAGGTTCACCCACAGCTGCACGCCGTTGAAGTAGCCGCCCTTCATGACGAGCTCCTCGCTGGGCAGCTCGTCGTGCAGGATGCCCGCGCCGGCGGTCATCCACTGGGTGTCGCCGTCGGAGATGACGCCGCCGCCCCCGTTGGAGTCGTGGTGGACGAAGGTGCCGTCCATCAGGTACGTGACGGTCTCGAAGCCGCGGTGCGGGTGCCAGGGGGCGCCCTTGGCCTCCTGGGGCTCGTAGGCGGCCAGCATGTGGTCCAGCAGCAGGAACGGGTCGGCCTGGGACACCGCGGCGGTCGGGAACGGCCGTCGCACCGGGAAGCCCGCGCCCTCGAGGGTGCGCTGCGAGTCGACGACCTTGGCCACCGGCCGGGCCGCGGCGTCGGCGGGCACGGTGATGCGGGGCAGCACCAGGATGTCGGGTGCGGTGACGGCTGGCATGACGACTCCTTGACGGCAATGGTTGGCGCGGATGCGACGCCGACTCCAACCGTGCCGCCCCCGTTACTATTCCCGCCGCTTGGCCAGCTCGCTCAGCTTCTGGTGCACCGCCGGCACCAGGTCGGCGGCGTCGTCGTGGGCCACGGTCAGCTCGACCTGGGTGGGGCCGTCGGCGGCGGAGAAGCCGCCGGCGCGGTCGGCGTCCAGGACCACCCGGGTGGCCCGGGCGTCGGTGACGAAGGCCAGCTGCAGCGCCGAGAAGGTGCCGCGGAACTCGCCGGCCGCCCAGTACTCGATCTTCTGGTGGAACGGCAGCGCCGAACCCGACAGCGCCCCGGCCTCCAGATCGGCGCGGTGGAAGGCGAATCCCAGCCGGTCGATGGCCTGAAGCACCCGCGACTGCGTCGCCGTCGGCTCCACATTGAGCGGATCGAGGTCGCCCTTGTCGACGGCGCTCTTCAGCCGCAGGGTGGTGGCCACCCCGAGCTCCATGCCGGTGAGGCGCTGGCCCGCCAGGGCCGAAACCGGCGTCTCCCAGGGCAACTCGACGCTCAACGGCACCGAGTGCGCGGCGCCGGCCGGGAGCGCGAAGGCCCCGGCGGCGTCGACGCTGTGGAAATCGAAGGTCTTCTTGGCGCCGCTGCCGAGGTCGACGACCGCGGTGAACTCCAGGCCGACGCCCTGGACGTGGTGGTCGCCGGAGCCGCCGTTGAACCTCACCTCGCCCCGCAGCGTCCCGCCGGGGGCCACATGGGACTGCGACAGCACCGTGTCCACGGTGACGCCGGCGGCGAACGCGGAGGTGAGCTTGCGAAAGACCATGGGGGATGGGGACCTTTCTAGCCGGCGACGCCGCGACGCTGCGACAGCTGCTCCAGCTGGGTGCGGATCTGGTCGGTGAGGTCGTCGGTGGTGTCGTTGGGCACCGTGAAGCGCTGGTACACGTCGTTGCCCGGCGCCGTCAGGCTTCCCGTGTTACCGGTCTGCAGGAGGACGTCCGTGGTGGAGGCGTTGGTCAGGAAGGTCATCTCCAGGTTGGGCAGCTTGTCGCTGAACTCGCCGCCGGTCCAGTACTCCAGTTCCTGGTAGAACGGCATGTGGGACCCCGAAACCGTCCCGGCTTCCAGGTCGGCCTCCTGCAGGACGAAACCGAGCGCCTCCAGGGCCTCCAGGGCCTTGGTCTGGGCGGCCAGCGGCTCCACGGTGAGGGGGTCGAGGTCGCCCTTGTCGATGGCCATGTCCAGGGCCAGCTCGGTGGACACCCCGAGCTTCATGCCCACCAGCGGGCGTCCATTGTAGGTATTGATGGGGGTTTCCCAGGGCGTCTGTACCTCGAACGGCACCGAGTGGGTGGTGCCCGCCGTCAACTGGAACGGGCCCGACACCTGGGCACGGAAGAAGTGGTACGTGGCGGCGTGCTCGGCACCCTTGGCGTCCTCTTCCACCAGCGCGGTGAACTCCAGGGTGATCGACTCCACCTTCTGGTCGACGTCGCCACCGTTGAACGTGACCTCGCCGCGCAGGGTGCCGCCGGGAGCCAGGGGTTGCTCGCTGAGGACGGTGTCCACTGAGACTCCCGAGCCCATGATCCCCTTGATAATGCGCAAAACCACGGGGCGAATCCTTTCTCGAACCTGAGGGGTGGACAACAGCCTAATGGTGACTGTCACGCCCCGCGCAGCGGCCGGAGGCGGGACTTTACGTTCGTATGGGTCGGCAATCCTTCGTATGTACGAGGTGCGCCGCGGGCTCGGAAGCTAAGGTCAAGGACGCCGCAAGGGCCACGAAGCGAAAGGGATCGAACCGTGTCGAATCCGCCCAGCCGGGGCAGCCGCACATGACCGGTCCGTGGATTGGCGTCGCGATCGCGTTCGCCGGGGCGTTCGCCTACGCCCTGGGCGCCGCGATCCAGCAGGTCGACGCCGTGGCACTGGGGGCCAGCCGGGCGCTGATGCGTCGGCCGCGCTGGTGGCTCGGGGGCGGCATCAGCTTCACCGGGGCCTGCCTGCACGCCGTGGCGCTCAGCATGGCGTCGCTGACCATCATCCAGCCCATCAGCATGACCACCCTGGTGTACGCGGTGCCCCTGGCGGCCCGGATGCATCGCCGCCGCCCCCGCAAGGCCGAACTGATCGGCTCGGCGGCGGTGTCGGTGGGCCTGGCGGGCCTGATGCTCATGATGCCCGTCAGCCATTCCACGCCCCACCTGTCGAACGGCGTCGCCGTGCTGTTCCTCGTCGGCGTGCTGGTCTTCGTGGCCGTGACGCAGATCGCCGGGCGCTTCGCCGACGGCCCGCACCGGGCGCTGTGGTTCGCGCTGGGCGCCGGGGTGGCCACCGGGACCGTGTCGACCTTCGTGCGCCTGGTGGGCGCGGGCATGCAGTCCGACCTGTCGCGGGTGCTGGACTGGTTCACCATCGTGATTCCGGTGATGCTGATCCTCGCCACCGTCCTGTTGCAACGGTCCTATGCGGTGGGTTACTTCGGCATCGCCTACGCCGCCGCCCAGACCGCCGACCCGGTGGCCTCGGTGCTGGCCGGCGCGGGGCTGCTCGGCGAGCCGCTTCCCACCCAGGCGTCCCTGATCGGGCCCGCGCTGGCGTGCGGCGTCCTGCTGGTGGCGGGCACGATCATGTTGGGGCGCAACGCCCCCGACACCGGCCACCACCACGCCCCCCAACCCGAACCCGAGCTGGTGGGCGCGGCGCGGTCGTCCGATTAGCCGGCGAATCCCTGGAAGATGGACGTGAATTCGTAGTCCGACTGCGCGATGCCGCTGCAGTCGGGGCGGACGCCGCCCGCGGCGCAGCCGCCGTTGTCGCGGCCGATCGACCAGAAGCGGATGTAGCCGATGTGCTTCGATCGCGCCCAGCTCAACAGGCTCCTGGCGTTGTCCTGTGTGGTCACCATGCCGGAGTCGTTGTCGCCGATCATCGGCGTGACGCCCAGGTGCGCGGCGAGCTGGTCGTCGGAGTAGTCGGGCCAGATCTGCTTCATCTGGCCCAGGGTGGCCTGCGCGGCGTCGATCATGGCCTGGCCCCAGTCTCCGGTGTAGCCGAAGTCCATCACCATCGGGTTGACCGACACGTCCAGGCCCTGGGAGGCGGCGTCCTGCAGGATGGACACCGAGGACGGGTCGATGCCGTAGTCCTGTCCCTGCACCCGAAGCGTGTAGCTGATCGTGGTGCCGCGGTCGTCCTGGAGCCGCTTGAGCGCGGTGTTGACCATCGCGGTGGGTATCGAGGCCTCCACGTCGACGTCGAGGTGGTTGCTTCCGGTGGCGTCCAACACCTTGGTGTAGGCGCCGTAGAGGTCGTCGGCGGAGGAACAGGAGTTCTCCAGGTACGGGCCGGCCGCGCCGCCGGACGACACGACCACGTCGCCCCCGGCGTCGTGCAGGGCCTTGACCTGGTCGATCACGGAGGCGTCGTTGAGGTCGATGGTGCCGCCCCAGGCGGGGGCGCACCCGGCGGCCGAGCCGAGGATGAACGCCAGCGTGAAGGTCTTCTGGCCGGTGGCGGACGCCACGTCGGTCAGTTTCGGGGTGTCGCGGGTGATGTCGATGTAGGGGGCCACCGGAAAGTCGGCCGCCTCGGTCGATTGGTGGTGGGACGGTGGCGCGTCGTCGGCCGCGGCGGGCAGCGTCGTGGCGGCGACGGCCAGGCCCACCGCCAGTGCCGGGGCGATGATGGCGAGGCGTTTGGGGAGCATGGGACGTTCCTTCAATAGAACCGTTTACATTCTTATCTAATAACGTAGGCGAATGTATCGATGCGCGCAAGATTCCCGTGCCCGCCGCCGGATCCCGGATCGCGACGCCGGTCAGTGACATGGCACTCTCTTGGGGGTCCTTCAGGCGTACGCCGCAACCACCGCGCCGCGGCAGGCGTGCATCATAAGAAGGTTGTTTCAGTCCAATCACGGAGTAAGCGTGCGTGTTCGAGATCTGCTGGGGGAGCGCTACCGGCTCGAGGAATTCGTCGACGGCGGAGCCATGGGCGAGGTGTGGAAGGCCACCGACACCCGCCTGAACCGCACCGTGGCGGTGAAGGTGCTGCACGCCTCGCTGTCGGGATCGTCGGCCTTTCGACGACGCTTCGAGGCCGAGGCCCGCTCCGCGGCGGCGCTGCGCGCGCCCGGCATCGTCAACGTCTACGACTTCGGCGAGGACTCCTCCGACGACGGCGGCTCGGTCTCCTTCCTCGTGATGGAGTTCGTCGAGGGCCGTCCACTGTCGGCGGTCATCGCCGAGAAGGGACGGCTCAGCCCCGGAGACGTGATGGCGATCGTGGGCAAGGTCGCCGTGGCGCTGGAGGCCGCCCACTGCGGCGGCGTTATCCACCGCGACGTCAAGCCCGGCAACATCCTGCTGACCGCCGAGGGCTCCATCAAGGTGGTGGACTTCGGGATCGCCCGCGCGCAGGGCGAGGCCGGTCTGACCAGCACCGGCCAGGTGATGGGAACCGTCGCCTACGTGTCCCCGGAACAGCTGTACAACGAGGACCTCACCGGCGCCTCCGACATCTACTCGCTCGGCGTGGTCGCCTACGAATGCCTCACCGGCCACAAGCCCTTCGCCGCCGACGCGCCCGCCGCCGTGATCCGCGCCCAGCTGCACGAGACCCCGCCGCCGCTGCCCGCCAGCGTCCCGCGCGACGTGTCGGACCTGGTGATGCGTTGCCTGGAAAAGGAACCCGGCGAGCGCTGGTCCAACGGAACCGAGCTGGCCGCCGCCTGCCGCGCGCTGGCCTCCCAGCTGCCCCAGGGCGACTCCACCGAACCCATGGACGCCACCGACCTGCCGGAAGGCGACGACTCCACGGTGCGGATGGCCGCGCCCGGTCGCGCCTCGATCAGCACCACCCGCAACCTGCCAGGCGTCTCGCGCGAGGCGGAACTGGCGCTCGAGGCGGGGCCGAACCGCAAGCGCCGCAAGCTGATGGTGGTGGCGGCGGTGATCGCCGCGGCCTTGCTGCTGCTGGGCGTCACCGCCGGTGTGCTGTTGTCCATGTCGAACCCCGACAACCACCGCCCCAACGACAAGGCCGAGCAGAGCGAGCACCAGAAGTCCAGCGACCCGAACGACAACTCCACCGGCCAGGGCGACACCCAGGGCACCGGCGACTGGTCGTCGAGCGGCTCCTCCAGCTCCGAGAGCTCGGGCTCGTCCTCGGACGACACCACCCCGCCCGACTCGCACAGCTCCAGCAAGCCCCACACCACCAGTCCCTCGCCCGGCGGCTCCACCACCGGCGGCGGTGGCGGCGACAACGGGCTGCTGGACCAGCAGTGAACCCACCCGCCGAGGTCCTGCTCGTCGGGGCGAACCCGATCGTGCGGCTGTTCGACGGCGACCGGCCGACGGTGTTCGCCTCGGTATGGCGGGTGGACTGGTCGACGCGGGGAAGCGGCGCCGCCGTGGTGCTGTGGCACGCCGACCGGGTGCGGGTCCTGGGCACCGACGAGGCGCTGGCGGCGTGGCTGGCGGAGGACTTCACCCGCCATTTCCCCGAGGCCGCCGGCCTGGCCTGGGACGCGTCACCGGTGGAGATCACCGACATCGACCTGCGGCTCGACCTCGACAAGGGACTGTCGGTGACGGCGGCCGACGTCCGCGTCGACATCGCCGAGGTGTTGGCGCGCCGCGCCTTCGCCACCGACTCCTTCGCGCTGAACGGGGTCGCGCACGGGCTGTCGCTCGTGCTGGCGCCCGCCGCCCGCGCCTCCGTCGTCATCGACGGCCGCGCCGTGCCCGGCGAGGTGCGGGTCACCGACGACCCCGATCGCCCCGCGTCCTCGGCGTTCCTCACCGGGGCCGAGGTCTGGACCCGGCCCCGGTAAGGCGAATCAGCGACCCACGACGGCCAGCAGGGCCCCCGACAGGTCCGCCGCGGGATCTCCCGAGGCCCCCTCGTGGCGCCACGCCACGTAGCCGTCGGGACGGATCAGGACCGCGCCGTCGGCGCCGACCGTGTAGGAGTCGGCCCACTTGCCGTCCACATCGGTCAGGTCGTCGCCAATGCCGAACGCCCGCAACGGTATCCCGGTGTCGGCGGCGACCCGTTTGGCCGCCCGCTTCCACGCGTCGCCCTGGTCCCCGGTGAACAGGACGAACGACTGGCTGAACAGGTCGTGCGTCGACATCCGCTCGCCGTCGCGCTCCACCCACAGGTGCGGCGCCCGGATACCGGGCTGCCCGTGCAGGTCCAGCGTCTCGCCGAACACGGTGTCGGCGTCGGGATCGACGATCGCGTCCGACCAGTACCGCTGACCGAAGCTCCACAACAGATCGTCGGTCTTGTCCTTCTCGGGGTCCCCACCGGCGCGGTGCGCCTGGCGCTCCTCGGTGAGCCGCATCAGATCCATGGCCAGCGGGTGGCGCTCGGCGTGATAGCTGTCCAGCAGGCTCGCGTCCGCCCAGCCGTTGACCACCCCGGCCAGCTTCCACGCCAGGTTGTAGGAGTCCTGGATGCCCGTGTTGGCGCCGATCCCGCCCGCCGGCGACCACACGTGCGCGGCGTCCCCGGCGAAGAACACCCGGCCGCGCTGGTACTCGTTGGACACGGCCACCCCCTGCGCCCACGGGGTGGTGTCGTGGATCTTCACCTCCAGGTCGGCGTCGCCGATGGCGCCGCGCACCAGCTCGACGCAGCGCTCCACCGGGAAGTCGTCGGGCGTCTGGGTCTGTGGGTCGTACGCCACCGCCATGCTCCAGCGTTCGGGATCGGCGGTGGTGGTGAGCACGCCGGTGCCGATGGTGTCGTTGACGATCCACCACAGGATGGCCCGTCGCTTCACGTAGCGCGCGATGTCGGCGGAGAACGCCATGGCCATCACGTTGTAGACCACGCCGGGGCCGGTTCGCTTGATCCCCAACTGTTCCCGGATCGCGCTGCGCTGCCCGTCCGCGGCGATCAGGTAGTCGGCGCGGATCGTGCGGCGCCGGCGGCTGGCGCGGTCCTCGGTGACGGCGGTGACCCCGTCGTCGTCCACCTCCAGCGACACCATCTGGGTGTTGCGCCGCTGGTCGGCGCCGTGATCCGTGGCCGAGGCGATGAGCGCCGGTTCGACCGCGCTCTGGTCGGCCAGGTTGAAGCCGGACGGCGAGATGTCCGGGTACATCAGCGGCGACTCCGGCGGGAACAGCCACATCCACTCGTCGGCCAGCGTGGTGCAGCGGGCGCCGCCCAGGTCGCCGGCGAACGGCGCCCCGGCCGCGTTCACCTCGTCGGCGATGCCCAGTGAGCGGTAGATCTCCATGGTGCGGGGGTTGATGCCCCGGGCACGCCCCTGAATGGACACCCCCGGGTGGCGATCGACCAGAATGGACTCCACGCCCAGGTGCGACAGGAACAGCGACGCGGTGAGTCCCGCGTAGCCGCCGCCGATGATCAGGACGGGGGTGTGTTCGTCGTAGGTGTTCACTGCTCTTCCTCTTCTTCTTCGGGAGGGTTGAATGTGGACGCCACCTCGTAGAGCCATTGCTCGTCCCAGGTGAGCCGACCCGATTCCAGGTCGGCGATGACGGTGCGCGTCCAGTTGAGTTGGGCCTCCAGCAACTGCCGCTCGTACTCGTCGTCGAGCAGAAAGAGCCGGGGGATCGCGGTGGCCTGGGCCATGGTGTTGTCGAATTCGGCGATGGTGTCTTCCAGCGCGGAGGCGCGGATGCGCAGCTGTTCGGCGGCGTCGGTGGGTTCCAGCGCCATCAGGTGTGACACCGCGACGGGGAACTCCGGGAAATCGTTGTCGGTCTCGACCAGCATTTCGCGAATCCACTCCACCGCGGTGCGGCGCCCGGCGTCGGTCAGTTCGTAGACGGTCCTTTCGGGACGGTTTTGGGTGCGGGTGGTCTCGTGCACCCGGATCAGTTCGGCACGCAGCAGTCGCTCGATCACCTGGTAGACGCTGGCGCGCTGGCGGATGTTGACGACGCGGTCCTTGCCTCGCTCCCTCATGAGTATCTGGAGGCGGTAGGCGTGCATGGGCTTCTCGGCGAGGGTGCACAGCACCGTCAGTGCCAGACCGGAACGGCGGATCGGTGACGTCATAGTGATGACATTACTAGTTATGTTCTAACTATGCAAGTCTCTGTGGCGTCTTTCTGGCGTCACGATGTCGGTTCCTATGATTTGATGTATGTCCAACAACAAGACCGAAGTCAGTTTCTGGTTCGACCCGGTGTGCCCGTGGGCGTGGATGACCTCGCGCTGGATGCTCGAGGTGCAAAAGATCCGCGACATCTCGGTGCGCTGGCGGGTGATGAGCCTCCAGGTGCTCAACGAGCCCAAGATGGACGAGCTGCCCGAGGGCTACCGCGCTCGGGTGGCCAGCGGCGAATGGTGGAAACCGGTGCGGATCGTGGCCGCCGCCGAGCAGAAGTTCGGCAACGAGGTGATCGGGGACCTGTACACCGCCCTGGGAACCCGCTTCCACAACCGCGGCATGGACCACGGCCGCGAGACCTTCGTCGAGGCGCTCACC
Organism: Stackebrandtia sp.; assembly: GCF_035643755.1. Taxonomy (NCBI): domain Bacteria; kingdom Bacillati; phylum Actinomycetota; class Actinomycetes; order Glycomycetales; family Glycomycetaceae; genus Stackebrandtia; species Stackebrandtia sp. The sequence continues at coordinate 11,334 of NZ_DASQPW010000102.1, forward strand.
GAGGCGGGCCTGCCCGCGGACCTGGTCGACGCCGCCGACACCACCGAATACGACGACGCCGTGCGCACCTCGCACACCGCGGGCATCACCTTGGTGGGCCAGGACGTCGGCACCCCCGTGATCTCCGTTCCCGGCTCCGACGGCGAGCCCGTGGCGTTCTTCGGCCCCGTGGTGACGCCCGCCCCCAAGGGCGAGGCGGCGGGACAGCTGTGGGACGGCACGCTGCTGGTGGCGTCGACCCCCGGCTTCTACGAGCTGAAGCGCACCCGCACCGCCGAGCCGATCTTCGACTGACGCGACGGCGGCCGCGCCGGGCGGCCTTACCCGGCGCGGCCGTGACTCGCGTGATCTTGTTGGCGACCTGTTGCGCGAAACGGCGGGCGCCACATAGTTTGGTCGACATGACGAAACGCCACGACGGCGAGATCTCCAAGTCCGCGGCCATCGCGGGTCTGTCGAACCGCCGTGCCCGCGCGGTGCTGCGCATGTTGTTGGACGGCAACCACCGCTTCGTGGGCGGCAGGCCGCTGTATACGCGGGACATCTCCTCGGCGCGCGCCGCCGCCTCCGAACAGCGGCCCGTCGCGGCCGTTTTCACCTGCGTCGACTCCCGCGTGACCGCGGAGTCCCTCTTCGACTGCGACTTCGGCCAGCTCATCGTGGTGCGCACCGCGGCCCACGTCCCCGACCGCGCGGCGGTCGACTCGCTGGTGTTCGCGGTGGACCAACTGGACGTCCCACTGGTGATCGTGCTGGGCCACGAGCGTTGCGGCGCGGTGAAACTGGCCATCGACGCGGTGCGCGGCGGCGACAAGGACGCGGGCTTCCTGGTGGAGAGCCTGCGCCAGCCCGCGGCGCGGGCGCTGCGCTCGGCGCCCGACGACCCGTACACCGAGGCCATGCGGCTCCAGGTGAGCGACACCGTGGAGCGCCTGACCGAACGCGAGGACCTGCGCGCGGCCCACATCGCCGGTGCCCGCTACGACCTGGACGAGGGCACCGTCCACATGCTCAAGTAGCGAGGCGTCGTCCCTCTACCGCGGGGGATACTGCCGCGGCGGCGGAGGCGGCCCCGGCAGCGCCTGGGGAGGCGGTGGCATGCCGGGCGGCGGTGGGGGGTTCTCGTCGTCCCTGGGCGGCTTGGGAACGGGCGGAGGGGCGTTCTTCAGCTTGTCGCCCGCGCGCTCCATGAGGCGCCCCGTGGCGGCCAGGAACTTGCCCGAGATCTTCTTGGCGCCGTGGCCCATGCGCTGGCCCACCGACGGCCCCTGCTCGCCGTTGCCGACGGGCGGCGGGGGAATCGGCGCCCGCCCCGCGAAGTCCCCGGGCAGGGGCGGCAGCGGTGGCGACACCTGCCCGCGCGGCGGAGGCGCCATCCCCTGCGGGGCGAGCGGAGGAGGCGGTTGCTGCGGTGGCGGCGTGTAACCCGTCGCGGTGGTGGGGATCTTCGACACGGACGGGCCCGAGGGCGGCGGCGGTGGCGCCGCGTAGGAGGGGGTCTGCGGCGGCAGGCTGAAGCTCGGCGCGGCGGGCGGCGCCGACACTGGCGGCGCCGCAGATCCTTGCGGCCCTTGGGAACCTGACGTCGGCGACCCCGAGGCCAGCTGCGCGTGCGCCGCGCCCGCGGGCTGCGGAGGGATCACGATCGCGCCAGGCGGGGGATAGGAACTGACGGGCGGGGCGGGCATCGGTACGGCGCCCGGCGGTGGTGGCTGCATGGGAGGAGCCGACGTCGGCATGGCGCCAGGCGGCGGGGTGCCCCCTGGTGGTGGGGC
>NZ_DASQPW010000103.1:0-41102 GCF_035643755.1 Stackebrandtia sp.
ACCTCGTCGGTGGGACTGGCCGCCGCGGCGCTGGCCAAACGGCGGGGTGTCACCGTGGTGGCGACGACGCGTCGGGCCGAGCGCATCGACGAACTCATCGACAACGGAGCCGATCATGCCATTGTGGATGATGGTGATGCCGCCGCGAAGGTGCGCCAGATCTTCCCCGACGGCGTCGACGCCGCGCTCGAGCTGGTCGGCACCTCGGTGCTCGCCGACACCATGGGCGCGGTGCGGTTCCACGGCGTGGTCTGCGTTTCGGGCTCGCTGTCCGACAGCTGGACCATCGACGGGTTCTACCCGATCGGCGACATCCCCAACGGGGTCCGCCTCACGGGGTACTTCGGGGACGCGGGCGACCTGCCCACCGACGCGTTTCAGTCCATCCTGGACGATATAGCGGCGGGTGAGCTCAGCTTCCCCGTGCACCGCGTCTACGACGGCCTCGACGAGGTCCGCCAGGCCCACACCGACATGGAAACCAACGCCGCCACGGGAAAGCTCGTGGTGCGCGTCAGGCACTGAGGGGATTGAACTCCCGCTCCAGCTCTCGGGCGTATTCGAGGGCCGCGGGGGTGTCGCAGTCGAACCACGGCGGCAGATCGCTGTCCATCCAGGAGACCTCGGCGACGGCGAGGTCCCGCAGGGCGTGGCGCAGTCCGCTGCCAGGATCGGCGGCGGTGATGCGGTCGCGCAAAACCGCGTGTTTCCATGCGCCGCACAGCCACTGGCGGCGTCCATGGTGGTCGATGAGCACGGCGCCGTCGGTGCTGGCGTCCAGTGCGGACACCAGGGCGGCGGTGACATCGGGGGTGATGAAGGGGAGGTCGGCGGCCAGGACGACGAGGTGCGGCAGGTCGGCGGGGACGTGGTGGAGACCCGCGGCCAGGGCGGGGACGGGCCCGCCGCCAGGTTGGTCCTCGATGGTGACGATGTAGTCGCGGGCGGGGAGGTCGCCGACGACGACCTGGGGGCGGGCGTCGGGAACGGCGTCCAGGACGCGGCGCAGCATCGAGCGGTCGCCGACGTGGAGCTCGGGTTTGGGGACGCCGCCCATGCGGCTGGCCTGGCCGCCCGCCAGGATGACGGCGGCGTGACGCGACGGTGGTGCGTTGGTGTCGGTCATGTGGTCCCGCCTCGTCGCCTGATGTCAGCAAAGTTACTCCGCATCGGCGACGAGACGGGAACGCGCTCAGGTGTCGAAGGACCGCGCGAAGGGCGCCCCGTTGACGGGCACATTGGAGGGTTGGGAGATCGCGTCGAGGCGGGCCATGGCCGCGTCGGGCAGCTCGAGGGTGAAGCCCTCCTGGTTGCCTTGGTACTGCTCGAAGGTGCGCGGGCCGATGATCACCGAGGTAATGTGCTCGCGGCGCAGCGCCCAGGCCAGCGCCACGGCGACGGACGTGGTGTCCAGCTCGGCGGCGACGGCCGCCACCTCCTCGGCGATCGCCAGATTGCGGTCGGTGTAGGTGTTCTCCACCAGTTCCCTGGCGGCGGGGTGGTCGGTGTTCTTCAGGGCCCCGATGCGGCCGTTCGGATCGGGCTCGGTGCCGCGGCGGTACCGTCCCGAGAGGATGCCCCCCGCCAGCGGCGAGTAGATCAGGGTGCCCAGGCCGTGGCGCGCCGCGGTGGGCAGCACCTCGGCCTCGATCTCGCGGGCCACCAGGGAGTAGTGCGGTTGCAGACTGGTGAAGCCGACGCCGCCGTCGCGCGCGGCGGCCCACTGGGCCTCCACGATCTGGGCGGCGGTGAAGTTGGAGCAGCCGATGTAGCGGACCTTGCCCGCGCGCACGAAGTCGTTGAGGGTCGCCATGGTCTCGGCGATCGGCGTCGAGCCGAACCACATGTGGCACTGGTAGAGGTCGATGTGGTCGGTGCCGAGGCGCCGCAGGCTGTCGTCCAGGGAGCGGGTGAGGTTGACGCGCGACAGCCCCCTGGCGTTGGGGCCCTCGCCCATGGGGCCACCCGCCTTGGTGGCCAGGACGACGTCGTCGCGGCGGGACTTGATGGCTCGGCCGACGATCTCCTCGCTGGCGCCCGCGTTGTAGATGTTGGCGGTGTCGATGAAGTTGTTGCCCGCGTCGAGGAACGCGTCGACGATGCGGCGGGACTCGTCCTCGTCGCAGGTGGCGATGCCGAACTGGTTGGCGGCGTTGGAGAAGTTCATGGTGCCCAGGCAGGCGCGCGAAACCTTGAGGCCGCTGTGCCCGAGGGTCACATAGTCCATCGGAGTACCTTTCTTCGGGTCCTGTGAGAGATGATGGAACGCGCGTTCCGCTTAGAGTATACGGAACAATCGTTCCGCTTGCCACTGGGTAGGAGAGGTGATGGACGGGGAGGCGAAGCCGCTGCGCGCCGACGCGCAACGCAACCGCGAACGCGTCCTGGCCGCCGCCGAGATGGTGCTCGCCCGCGACGGCACCGCCGCGTCCATGCGCACCATCGCCGCCGAGGCGGGCGTCGGCCTGGGAACGATCTATCGCCAGTTCGCCACCAAGGAGGCCCTCGTCGAGGCGATCGTCTTCGAGCGGGCCCGCCAACTCATCGAACTCGCCGAGGAACTCGCCAACGCCCCCGACCCAGGGGTGACGTTCTTCGAGTTCTTCTCCCAGATCGTCGAGTTCTCCACCCGCAAACGCTCCCTCACCGACGCGCTGCCCGACCCCGACCTCGCCATCGACAAGGACCGCTCGGGCATCGAGCAGGAAATGCGGCGCGTGCTGTCGGCCCTCCTCGAACGCGCCCAGGCGGCGCACGCGGTGCGCGGCGATTTCGGCATCGACGAGCTCCTCGCCCTGCTGCTCGCCACGAGCCTGGCAGCGGAGAAGGCCACGTGGAGCGACGAGTTTCGCGAACGGACGCTCGGCTTCGTCTTCGACGGGATCCGTTACCGCACGGGGGATTGACACGGGTGCGGGCTTCGGGATACTCCCTCTGCCGCGGCTGATGTGGTGGTGAGACGTTGATGCGGGCGCGGGCTTTGGGGAACTCCCTCTGCCACGGTTGCGTTGTGGCGTTGGGGTCGACGCGGGCGCGGGGCGGGCTTTGGGGAACTCCCTCTGCTGCGGCTGGTGTGGTGGTGGGGCGTTGCGACGTTGGGGTTGACTCGGGCTCGGGGGACTCCTCGGGCTCGGGATCGGGATCGGACGCTGGCCCTCGCGCTGGCTGCGCTGGTGGTGGTGACAGTCGCGGTGATGGAGTTGGCGTGGGCGCGGTGTTGGGATTGGCTCGGGTGCGGGCTTTTGGGGGATTCGCTCTGCTGTGGCTGGCGTTGCGGTGTCTGGATTGGCTGTGGTGGTGAGAGACGCGGTGATGCGGTCGGCGCGAGGTTTGGGAAAGGCCTTGGCCGCTTCGGGTGTGTGAGGGGCGGGCTGGTCAGCCTTGGTGGGGGTGGCTACAGGACGGCGGTGGGCTGCCAGGAGCCGTGGACGGCGCGGAGCCGTTCGATGATCTCGCCGATCGTGGCGTAGGCCGCGACGGCGTCGACGCAGGCGGCGACGATGTTGTCGCCCGCGCGGGCGGTGGTCTCCAGGGCGCCGAGCGTCGCGTCCACCGTGGACTGGTCGCGGGAGGCGCGCAGCTTGCGGACGGCGTCGGCCTGGCCCGCCTCGGTGGTGGGGTCGATGCGGAAGACGTCCAGGGGTTCGGGGTCGCTGGCCCAGCGGTTGACGCCGACCACGACGCGCTCGCCGCTCTCGACGGCCTGGGCCTGTTGGTAGGCCGATTCGGCGAGTGTGGACTGTTGGTAGCCCGACTCGATGCAGGCCAGGGCGCCGCCGCGGGCGGCGATGTCGTCCATGACCGCTCGGATGCGGTGTTCGCAGTGGTCGGTGCGGGACTCGACCGCGTAGCTGCCGCCCAGGGGGTCGGGGACGTCGGCGACGCCCGTCTCGTTGGCGACGATCTGCTGGGTGCGCAGGGCGAGGGTCGCGGCCTCGGTGGTGGGTACGCCCAGCGCCTCGTCGTAGGCGCAGACGTGGAGGGTCTGGACGCCGCCGCAGGCCGCCGCGAACGCCTCCAGGGAGGTGCGGGCGACGTTGTTCATGGGTTGTTGGGCGGTGAGCGAGGAGCCCGCCGTGAACGCGAAGATCCGCAGCTTGGCGCTTTCGGGGTCGCGGGCGCCGTAGCGGTCGGTGACCAGCTTGGCCCAGACGCGGCGGGCGGCGCGCAGCTTCGCGACCTCGCCGAGGACGTCCATGCCGACCGACAGGAACGTGAACAGCGACGGCGCCACCGAGTCGATGTGGACGCCGCGCGCCGCCAGGTCGTCGAGGTAGGCGATCGCGTTGGCGAAGGTGTAGCCGACCTCGGTCGCGGCGTCTCCCCCCGCCTCGGCGATGTGGTAGCCCGACATGGCCAGCGGGACCCAGTTGGGCACGTGGGCGGCGAGGTATTCCATGGTGTCGACGGTGAGGCGCAACGCGGGGGCGGCGGGGAAGATCTGGGTGCCGCGGGCGATGTACTCCTTGAGGACGTCGTTCTGGATGAACACGCCGAACTCGCCCGGGTCGACGGCGCGCTTGCGGGCCAGGGCCAGACACATTGCCGCCCAGACGAAGCCGATCGAGTTGGCGGTGGTGCGGACCTGGCGGATCCGCTCCAAAGGTATGCCGTCCATCAGGGTTTCGATGTCGGCCAGGGAATCGATGGCCACGCCGACCCGTCCGACCTCGCCCGCCGCGCGGGGGTCGTCGGAGTCCAGGCCGAGCTGGGTGGGCAGGTCGAGGGCGACCGAGAAGCCGGTCTGGCCCGCCTCCAGCAGCTGACGGAACCGCCGATTCGACTCGGCGGCAGTGGCGAAACCGGCGTACTGGCCCATGATCCACGGCTTGGCGGTGGCGGATATGCCGCGCGTGTAGGGGAACTCGCCGGGTCGCTCGTTCATTGGCTCCTCAGCGCCTTCTTGTCGATCTTGCCCGTGGAGTTCAGCGGGAATCTCTCCAGCTTGCGGATCTCCTTGGGCTTCTTGTAGGACGCCAGTCGCTTGTGGCAGTGGGCGTTGAGGTCCTCCACAGTGGCGTACCCCGTGAACGCGGCGGTGATCCGCTGGCCCCACTCGGGATCGTCGGCCCCGAACACGGCGACGTCGTCGACGCCGGGAACCTCGGCCAGCACGTCCTCGATCTCGCGGGGGTACACGTTGTAGCCGCCGGTGATGATCATGTCCCCCTTGCGATCGATGAGCCACAGCCTCCCGGTGTCGTCCATCCGCCCCAGGTCTCCGGTGTGGAGCCAGCCGTCGCGCACCGCCTTGAGGGTGTCGCCGTGGCTCCAGTACCCGGACATGACGTGCGGGCCGCGGGTGACGACCTCGCCGATCTCCCCGCTGGGCACTTCGCGATCGTCGGAGTCGACGATGCGCAGGTCCACCATGGTGCAGGCGCGGCCCGCCGAGGTCAGCAGCTCGGGCTCGGTGTCGATGCCGCGCGCGTGGTCGGCGGCGTCCAGCACCGTCACCGGCGGGATCGCCTCCACCAGACCGTAATACTGGACCAGGTTCTCGGCCATGCCCTGTGCCTGACGGATCTTCTCCGCGGGCATGGGCGCCCCCGCGTAGGCCAGCATCTTCAGCTCGCCCCGCAGCGGATCGTCGTCGGCGGCCAGCAGCCGCGCGATCATGGTGGGCACCAGCGCGGTATGTGTGACACCCGAGTCCCGCACCATGTCGATGAACTCGCGGGCGTCGAAGGACCGCATGATGAGCTGCTTGGCGCCCGCGGCGAAAAACGGCAGCACGAACAGCCCCGAGGTGTGCGTGATGGGCCCCGCGTGCAGATACACATCGGACGGATTCGGCAGTCCGCCCAGGACGTCCAGCGACATGTTGGCCAGCGACGACATCCGGTTGGAATGCGCCCGCCGCACCCCCTTGGGGTGCCCTGTGGTCCCCGAGGTGTAGTTCAGCGAGACCAGATCACCGACGACGAGCTTTCCGCCGGGCGCGTCGGCGATCAGCCGCTCGTACTCCTCACCCACCATGATGGAGTGATCCAGGCCGTCGCGCAGCGGCGCCACCCGGTCGGCGAACTCGGGGTCGTAGATGATGGCGCGGGCGTCGCAGTCGTTGGCGATGCGTTCCCAGTCGGACTCGTGCAGCCGATGGTTGAGCGCCACGCGCACCAGCCCGGCGGCCATGCACGCCAGGTCGGTCTCCACATAGGTGTTCTGGTTGGGTTGCAGGTCCAGGATTCGGTCCCCGGGGCGCAGTCCCGTCGCCAGCAGCGCCCGGGCCAGTCGCTCCACCCGGTCGCCGAGTTCGGCGAAGGTCAGCGACCGGCCGTCGTCGATGGCCACCCGGGGCCCGAATCGGGCCACCGAACGACGAAACAGCGTGACCGCGTCCATATCAGGAACCTCCATAGAGCCGATGCCGCTTGGCCAGGACCGCCACCGCGCGGGCGGGGGTGGGATACACGCCGACGCCCGCGTCCGCCAGCCGCTGCCGCATGCCCGGCGCCAGGTTGTCGCTTCCGGTGCGGGACAACGCGACGGGCTTGCCGCGTTTCGCCGTGTCCACGATGGCCTTCTCGGCCGCGGCGGCGGTCTTTCCCCCGAGCACGCACAGGCACACCACGATCGCGTCGAAGGCGTCGTCGGCGGCCATGATGGACAGCGCGCGGGTGAAGAGCCCGGCGTCCTCGGCGACGGTGGCGGTGACGTCCACGGGGTTGCCGACGGTGGCGTAGGACGGCAGCACCGCGCGCAGCGACTCGGCGGTGTCGGACGACGGCTGGGGCATCCGCAGCCCGTGCTCGCTGACCGCGTCGCAGGCCAGCACCCCCGCGCCGCCCGAGGTGGTGACCACGCCGACGCGGGGGCCGCGCGGCGGCGGGGAGGCGAAGCCCGCGGCCAGATCCATCAGTTCATCCACATCGGATGCTCTGGCTATGCCGTTGCGGGACAACACGAACGACTCGGCGCCCCGGGAGCGCTCGCGGCGCTTGCGCGTGATGGCCGCGGCGGCGCCCGCGGGCGAGCTGCCCGACACGATCGCGGCCACCGGGACCCCCATGTGCCGCAGGCGTTCCAGCCAGGACCGCGCGGGCAGCGACTCCAGGAACGCCACGACGCGGCGGCATCTCGGCTCGGCGGCCAGGGCGCACAGCACCTCGCCGGCGCCGATGTCGGCCTCGTTTCCCGTGGTGACCACCCAGCCCGGGCGCAGCCCGCGCTCGGCGGCGAGGCTCGCGATCCCGAAGCCGACGCCGCCGGAGTGGCTCACCACCGCCAGGTCGCCGGGCGTCGACGACGGCGGGCGGTCGAAGAACGGCGAGAAGCTCGCGATCAGTCCCGAGTGGAGGTTCGCCGAGCCGATGCAGTTGGGGCCCAACAGCCGCACGCCCGCGTCCCGGGCGCGCGCGGCCAGTTCGGCCTCGGCGGCGGCGTTCCCGGCGTCGGCGAAGCCCGAGGAGCCGATGATCACCGTGGACACCCCGGCCGCCAGACAGTCGTCCAGCGCGGCCGAGACCCAGCGCGCCGACACCACGATGACCGCCAACTGTGGACCGTCATCGATGTCGCGCACGCTCGGGTAAGCGGTGAAGCCGCCGACGGTTCGCGCGGTCGGGTGCACCGGGTAGACCCGGCCCTCGTAGCCCGAGGCCCGCAGGTACCCCACGATCCGCCCGCCCACCGAACCCGGGCGCTGCGACGCGCCGATCACCGCGACGGATCGCGCGTTCCACAGTGCGGCAATGGCGGAGTCAGACACCCGCCCAGTGTCTCTATTAATGTGACGCCCGTCAAGAGAGCGTCATAGACCGAAGAGTCGCTCCAGGTAGACCGCCACGCCGTCGGCGTCGTTCGACAGCGTCACCTCGTCGGCGGCCCGGCGCACCGGGGGCAGGGCGTTGGCGACGGCCACCGCGTGGCCCGCCCAGGCGAACATCGACAGGTCGTTGGTGGCGTCGCCGAAGACCATCACCTCGCCGGGCGCCACGCCCAGGCGCTTCGCGACCAGCGCCAGCCCGCGCGCCTTGTGGACGCCGGGCGGACAGATCTCGACGTAACCCACCCCGGCGTCGGTGAGCGCGCACAGCTCGGGCGGGACGATGCCGCTCCCGCGATCCAGCAGCAGCGGCGCCGGGACCGTCTCGCTGAACATGAACGCCTTGACGATGTCCCCGGCCAGAGCCACGCCGCGCTCCAGCTGGTGGATCGGCACCGGGAACGGCCAGTTGTCCAGCACGTCGCCCACCAGGGGCGTGGAGTCGCCGACGTCGTTCTCCACCACCAGCCGCACCGGCCCCACCTCGGCCTCCACAATGGTCACGGCCTTGGCGGCGTGCTTGCCGGGGATCAGCGTCGAGGTCAACTGGACGGCGATCTCACGGGTGCAGTCGTACACGAAGCCGCCCTGCGCCAGGACCAGGAAGTCCGCGCTGGGCACGTCGGCGCGGCTCAGACCCAACAGCCGCGGCCCCCGCCCCGTGGCACCCACGATCGTCACCCCGCGCCGCGACAGCTCCGCCAGCACCGCCCGGGTGTGCGGCGAGCTGGTGTGATCCGAACGCAGCACCGTGCCGTCCAGATCGGTCGCGATCAACCGGGGCACATCATTCATCTAGAACCATCTCCGCAACACCACCGCCACTCCGTCTTCGTTCACGCTGGGCGCGACCTCATCGGCGGCTTCCTTGATCGCGTCCACGGACTGTCCCATCGCCACCGCGTGGCCCGCCCAGGCGAACATCGGCAGGTCGTTGGCGGCGTCGCCGAAGACGATAGTGTCCGCGGCGTCCACGCCGTAGTAACTGGCGACCGCGGCGGCGCCCGTGGCCTTGGAAACCTCGGACGAGCACACGTCGATCCAGCCGCCGTAGCCCGCCGTCACGTTGTACAGCCCCGCGTCGAGGCCCGCCTCGGCGGTGACCCGCGCCGCCACCGGGCAGGGGACGCCGCGGGCGCCGAAGACGCCCGGCATCCGCACCGACAGCCGGAAAACCTCGGAGGCAGCCATCTCGTCCACTGTGGCCTCGGCGGCCCAGGTGGACTCGAAGAAGCGGTCGAAATTGGACGTGTAGTACCACCCGGAGGTGTCGCGCTCCACGGCGAAGGCCAGCTCGGCGTCGACCTCGGCGAAGCCCCGCAGCGCCGGGCCCGGGTCCATGCCCCGCACGCTGACGATCCGCTGACGACCCAGGTCGTAGGTGAGGGCGCCGTCGGTGGTGGTCACCAGGCCGTCGGTGAGGCCGAGCTCGGCGATGGTGCGCAGCGCGTCCCACAGCGGACGGCCGGTCGCCACCGCGACCGGGACCCCGGCCGCTCGGGTGTCGGCGAGGGCCTTGACCACGGCGGGGGTGGGGGGAATCAGCCGGGCGTGGTGGCCGACCGCCGTGCCGTCCAGGTCGACAACCACCAGTTGGGGAGTGTCCATCGACCAACAGTACGTGCGCGAATACCCCGCGCGGAGCGACGCGTGGGGAGACTCACGCCACCGGCTCGAGCACCTCGCGGCCCATGAACGGCTGCAGCGCCTTGGGCAGCCTCACCGAGCCGTCGGGCTGCTGGTGATTCTCCAAAATGGCCACGATCCAGCGGGTGGTGGCCAGGGTCCCGTTCAGGGTGGCCGCCGTCCGCGGCTTGCCGTTGTCGTCGCGGTAACGCACCGCCAGGCGCCGCGCCTGGAAGGTGGTGCAGTTCGACGTGGACGTCAGCTCACGGTAGCGCTGCTGGCTGGGAACCCATGCCTCGCAGTCGAACTTGCGGGCCGCCGAGGAACCCAGGTCGCCGGCGGCGGTGTCGATCACCCGGTAGGGGATCTCCATCTTGGCCAACATGTCCTCCTCGAAGCCCAGCAGCTTCTGGTGCTCCTCGCCGGCCACCTCGGGACGGCAGTACGAGAACATCTCGATCTTGTCGAACTGGTGCACCCGGATGATGCCGCGGGTGTCCTTGCCGTAGCTGCCGGCCTCCTTGCGGAAACACGACGACCAGGCCGCGTAGCGCTTGGGCTGGGCGAGATCCAGCACCTCCCTGGAGTGGTACGACGCCAGCGCCACCTCCGAGGTGCCCACGAGGTACAGGTCCTCCTCGGGCAGGTGATACACCTCCGAGGCATGCGCCCCAAGGAAACCCGTGCCCTCCATGGCCTCGGGACGCACCAGCACCGGCGGGATCATCGGCGTGAAGCCGGTGTCGACGGCCTGCTGCAGGGCGAGGTTCAGCAGCGCCTGCTGGAGCAGCGCGCCCACGCCGGTCAGGTAGTAGAAGCGCGCGCCGGAGGTCTTGGCGCCGCGCTCCATGTCGATGGCGCCCAGCGACTCGCCGAGCTCCAGGTGGTCGCGGCACGGCTGCGGCACCGAGGTCTCGCCGACGGTGCGCACCACCACGAAGTCGTCCTCGCCGCCGGGCACCACGCCCTCGGCGACGATGTTGGGCACCGCCATCTGCGCGGCGCGCAGCGCGGCGGCCGCCGTGGTCACCACGGTCTCGGCGCCCTTCACCTCGGTCGACAGCTCCTTGGTGCGGCGCAACAGTTCCGTCTTCTCGTCCCCGCTGGACCGCGACACCCGCTTGCCGAGCTGCTTCTGTTCGGCGCGCAGCGCCTCGAAGCGCTGCAGGGCCTCCCGGTGGGCGTTGTCGGCGTCGGCGAGGTCGTCCACGGCCTGGGAAGACTCGCCCCGCAGTTGCTGGCTGTGGCGAATCAGGTCCGGGTTCTCCCGCAGGAGTCGCAGGTCAATCACGAGACAAGACATTACCGTGGCCGCGCGCGGCGCTTCATCCCATATTCTCGGCGGTGTGGCCGTGGAGATGACGCGACAACGTTTCGAGGAACTGGTGTCCGACGCGTTGGAGACAATCCCGCGCGCGCTGATGCGCGACCTCGACAACGTGGCGATCCTGGTGGAGGACGAACCCCGCCCCGAGCAGGGGAATCTGTTGGGGCTGTACGAGGGTTTCGACCTGACCCGCCGCGGCTGGGACTACGGCGGCGTCCTGCCCGACCGCATCACGATCTTTCGCGGCCCGCTGCTTCGCATGTGCCACACCGAACGACAGGTGGTCGACGAGGTGGCCGTCACCGTGGTGCACGAGATCGCGCACCACTTCGGCATCGACGACGCCCGCCTCCACGAGCTCGGCTGGGGCTTAGCCCCCGAAGCCGTTGGCGCGCAGCCGATCCAGCCACGTCTTGGCGTCGCCGAAGTCGCGGTCCGTCAGCCCCGGCGGCGGCGGGATCGCGGCCTCGTCCGTGTCGCGCGGGAACGAGCCCAGGAACCGCACCTCGGCGCACACCCGCTTCAGGCCCATCAGGGCCTCGCCGACCCGGGCGTCGGCGACGTGCCCCGTGCAGTCCAGGAAGAACGCGTAGCGGCCCAGCCGTTCGCCCGTGGGCCGCGACTCGATGCGGGTCAGGTTGACGCCGCGGATCGACAGCTCGGTCAGGACGCCGAGCAGGGCGCCCACCTGGTCGTGCGAGATGTAGACCACCAGCGAGGTGAGGTCGTTGCCCGACGGCGGGGGCGCCGCGCCGGGACGCGACACCAGGGCGAAGCGGGTGGCGGCGTACGGGTTGTCGCCGATGTTCTCCGCCAGGTGCTTCAGGAAGTGGCGCTCGGCGGCCAACGGCGCGCAGACGCAGGCGTCCGCCTTCCGATCGGCCACCATGGACGCCGCGGCCGACGTCGAGAGTGCCTCGACGGTGGTGGCGCTGGAATAGTTGGCGCGCAAGAAGTTGCGGCACTGCGCCAGGGCGTGCGGGTGGGAGGCGATGGTGTTGATCGGCTCGCCCGGCCGCCCCGCCAGCACGAACGACACCGACAGCACCACCTCGGCGGTGATGACCAGGGGGTCGCCCGACACCAGAGCGTCCAGGGTGACGGGCACCGAGCCCTCCACGGAGTTCTCGATCGGCACCACGGCCGCGTCGACGTCGCCGAAACGCACCGCGTCCAGCGCCTCGGGGACGCTGCGCATCGGCACGCCCGTGCCGCGCCTGGCGGCGGGAAGCCGCCGCATGGCGGCCTCGGTGAACGTCCCCGGCGGACCCAGGTAGGCGAAGCGCGACGGCGGAACTCCAGGCATGCCGCCAGGTTAGCGGCAGGGCTCGGGGCGTGGCGGGGAGTCCACTTCCACGGCAAGCGGCCAACAGGTGGACGCGTGCCGACGACGCGGCCGGGCGCCGTCGGGAAGCCGCGCGGCAGGAAACGGGGCTCCCCGCCACGCCCTAAAGGCGCCGGGGCCGGCGGGCCAGGCCCCCCTGGCACCATTCGCGGTAGTCGAACAGGTCGGGGTTGGAGATCAGCGCGTTGGTGTTGTGCACCCACAGCTGGACCCACGGGTCGGCGGTGGCGTCGGCCTGTTCCAGGATGCGGCGGACCCGGCGGCGGGGGTGGGCGCGAAAGCCCGTGCGCACCGCGTCGGCGGCGTACAGGTAGAGGCAGTGCAGCGCGAAGGTCCGCTTCGGGCAGACGGGGTCGGCGGCCAGGTCCACCAGGGTCGGCATCAGCGGCTCGTCCGCCAGCAGCAGGTCCCACTGGCCCGAGGTGGCGGGGGCGCCCGCGTGCGGGTCGGCCGCCCAGGCGCGCAGTTCTTCAGGGGTCGGGTTCGCGGGGTTGCCGAATCCCGCGAAGACCGCGGGGTCGTCCATGGCTCTCCTGCCCCGGCGTCATCGATGTCAGCGCCAAACTAATAGCCGCGCGCCGAATCCGCCAGCGCTGGGCGGGTTCCGTCGCCCAACCGATACCTGAAATGCGAAATGTCGGACGTCAGCCGTCGGCCGACGCCAGGTCGGCGTTGCCGATCACGGCGCTCAGCACGTCGTCCAGCGTGACGATGCCCAGCGGCGTCGAACCCCGGCTGATCAGGACGATGTGGACGGCCTGTCGCCGCATGTACATCAGCAGCTCGGCCAGGGTGGTCTCGGGCGGCATCACGGGAAGCGAGCGGATCGCCTCGGGCGGGATCGGCGCGCGGCGCCGGTCGTCGGCAACGGTGATGATGTCCTTGACGTGCACGAAACCCACCAGCCGCCGGGTGCGGCGCGCCACCACGGGGAAGCGGGAGCGGCGGGTGCGGGTGGCCAGCAGCTCCAGGGACGCCGGGGTCACGTCGTCGGTGACGGTGATGGTGTCGGCCCACGCGTGCAGGGCGTCGGCGGCGGTGCGGTCCGACAGCGCCAGGGCGCCCTTCATCCGGGCATGCTCGCCGACGTCCAGCAGGCCCTCGGTGCGGGACTCGGTGACCAGCCCGGCGAACTCGCGGGTGTTGTACACGGTCTTGGCCTCGTCGCTGGTGGAGATGCCCGCCCGCGCCAGGATCCAGCGCGACATTCCCGTCATGGCCGTCAGGATCGGGTAGGTGGCGCGGCAGAACACCAACATGAACGGCCCCAGCCACACCACGCAGCGCTCGGGCCCCGCCAGCGAGATGTTCTTCGGCACCATCTCGCCGAAGACCGTGTGGAGATAGGTGACGACGGTCAGCGCCAGCACCAGCCCCACCGGGTGCACCAGGGTCTCGGTGACGCCCAGGTTGCCGAACAGCGGCTCCAGCAGGTGCGCGAACGCGGGCTCGGCGACCGCGCCCAGCCCCAGCGAGCAGATCGTGATGCCCAGCTGGGCACCGGCGATCATCAACGGCAGCTGGCCCATGGCCGTCAGCGCCCAGCGCGCCGGCGCCGAGGACGCGGCGCGGGGCTCCAGCGCGGTGCGCCGCGAGGAGATCAGCGCGAACTCGCTGCCCACGAACAGGGCGTTGCCCAGCAACAGGAGGACGGTGATGATGAAGCCGCTCATGCCTCGTCCTCCGTGGGCACGTAGTCGCCCGAGGGCTGCCAGCCGCTGGGCGGGCGCACCCGCACCTGCTCCACCCGGTGCCGGTCGACGTCGATGACGGTGAACTCCCAGCCCTGGTACTCCACGGTCTCGCCCGCGGCGGGCAGGTGGCCGAGCCGGGCCATGATGAAGCCCGCCAGTGTCTCGTATGGACCTTCGGGCACGTGGAAGCCGGTGTGCTCGGCGACCTCGTCCTCGCGCAACACCCCGGGAACCAGGTGCGCCAGCGCCCCGGTGGCCTCGATGTGGGTGGACGATTCCTCGATGGCCTGCGCGCTGTCGTGCTCGTCGGCGATCTCCCCGACCAGCTCCTCGGCGAGGTCCTCGATGGTCACGATGCCGTCGGTGCCGCCGTATTCGTCGATCACGACGGCGATGTCGGAGTTCTCCTGGCGCAGCCGCGCGGCGAGTCCATTGAGGTCGAGGTGCTCGGGGACGAACACCGGCTCCCGGGCCACGTCGCCGACCGGCGTCGACTCGCGGCGGTCCAGCCGCACGCCGAGCGCGTCGGTCAGCGCGGCCACGCCGACGATCTGGTCGTTGTTGTCCTGGTAGATCGGGAAGCGGCTCAGCCCGGTCTCGGTGGCGGTGCGGACCACGTCCGCCACACTGGCCTGAGTGGACAGCGCCACCATGTCGACCCGGGGCGTCATCGCCTCGGCGGCCCGCTTGTCGCCGAAGCGCAGCGCCCGCTGCAGAAGCATCGCCGTTTCACGTGAAATCGTCCCGGCCCGCGCCGACATCGCCGCCAGCAGCTGCAGCTCGTCGGGGGCCCGCGCCGTGGCCAGCTCCTCCTGCGGCTCGATGCCCAGGCGCCGCACCAGGAAGTTGGCGCTGCCGTTGAGGACGTGGATCAGCCACCCGAATATCGCGGAGAACACCCGTTGCCCGCCCGCGGTGGCCTTGGCGATCGGCATGGCCCGCGCCAGGGCCGCGTTCTTCGGCACCAGCTCGCCGAACAACATGGACAGCAGGTTCGCCAGGATCAGCCCGATCGCGATCGCGATGCCCGAGGCGGCGCCGGCGAACACGCCCAGCGCGGGCTTCACCAGCTCCGACAGGGCGGGCTGCGCGAGGGTACCGGTCAGCAGCGCGGTGATGGTGATCCCCAGCTGCGCGCCCGACAGGTGAAACGACAGGCGCTTGAGCACCCGGGTCACCGACCTGGCCCGCTTGTCGCCGGAGGCGGCCGCCGCGTCCAGGCGGGGGCGGTCCACGGTCACGAAGGAGTACTCGGCGGCCACGAAGAACCCATTCGCGGCGATCAACAGCGCGAATGCCACCAACGGCAGCACGGTCGACACAGCCACTTCCTCCCAGGACGGATCAACGCCCAAGTATGGCCTAGGCCCCTTCGCGCCGGTCGGTCCGGATCGCGCGCCGCGCGATCAGTCGAACAGCCTCGGCAGGGTGCCGCCGAACGCCTCGCGCAGTTCGTCTCCGCCGATCTCGAACAGCCCCTCGACGGACAGGCCGTCCCTCGAGGAGTCGACGATGCCGATCGGCGACCACGGCACCCCGGCCTCGGAGCACAGCGCCTTGACCGCGGCCTCGTGTCCGCGCGGCACCGTCACCAGCGCGCGGGCGGTGGACTCGCTGAACAGCGCCACGAACGGGTCGAGGTCGGCGGGCAGCTGGACGCGGGCGCCGACGTCGTCGCGCAGCACCGATTCGCACAGCGCCTGGGCCAGCCCGCCCTCGGACAGGTCGTGCGAGCCCGACAGGTGCTCCAGGTCGTTGGCGCGGCGGATCACCGCGCCCAGGGCGGCCTCGGCGGCGAGGTCGACGGCGGGCGGCACCCCGCCGAGGTGGCGGTGGTTCACCCAGGCCCACTCCGAGCCCGACAGCTCGGGACGGGTCTCGCCCAACAGGACGATGAGGTCGCCGTGGGTGCCGAAGCCCATCCGCAGCCGCCGCGCCACGTCGTCCAGCACGCCCAGCACCCCGACGACCGGGGTGGGGTGGATGGCGACGAGGCCGGTCTGGTTGTAGAAGCTGACGTTGCCGCCGGTCACCGGGATGCCCAGGGTGGCGCAGCCGTCGGCCAGGCCGGTGACGGCCTGGGAGAACTGCCACATCACCTCCGGGTCCTCGGGGGAGCCGAAGTTGAGGCAGTTGGTGACGGCCACCGGGGTGGCGCCGCCGACCGAGACGTTGCGGTAGGCCTCGGCCAGGGCCAGCTGCGCCCCGGCGTACGGGTCGAGCTTGGCGAAGCGGCCGTTGCCGTCGGTGGCGATGGCGACGCCGAGGCCCGTGTTCTCGTCCAGGCGCAGCACGCCCGCGTCGTCGGGCTGGGCGCCGAAGGTGTTGCCGCGCACGTAGTGGTCGTACTGCTCGGTGACCCACTTCTTGTCGCACAGGTTGGGCGAGCCGAGCAGCCGCAGCACGGTGTCGCGCAGCTCGTCGCCGCCGCGGGGCCGCTGGAGGGTCTCGGCGCGGTCGACGGCGACCAGGTCGTGGTCGGCGGGTTCGCGGATCGGGCGCTGGTACACCGGTCCGTCGTCGGCGAGGCTCCCGGGCGGACAGTCCACGACGGGGTCGCCGTGCCAGTCCACCACGAGGCGGCCGGAGTCGGTGACCTCGCCGATCGCGGTGGCCAGCACGCCCCACTTGGCGGCGACGGTCAGCACGTCGGTGAGCTTGGACGGCTCGATGATGAGCAGCATCCGCTCCTGGGATTCGCTGGCCAGCACCTCGTGTGGCGACATCGACGCCTCGCGCAGCGGCACCTTCTCCAGGTCGACCCGCATGCCGAGCTTGGCCGCCGCCGCGGTCTCCGACAGCGCGCAGGTGAGCCCGGCGCCGCCGAGGTCCTGCACCCCGGTGACCAGCCCGGCGTCGAACAGCTCCAGACAGGACTCGATGAGCAGCTTCTCGGTGAACGGGTCGCCGACCTGGACGCTGGGCCGCGCGGACTCGGCGTCGGCGTCGAAGGTGGCCGAGGCCAGCACCGAAACCCCGCCGATGCCGTCGCGCCCGGTCTTGGCGCCCAACAGGACCACGATGTTGCCGACGCCGGAGGCCGCCATGTTCTGGAGCCGGTTCACCGGCAGCACGCCGAGGCACAGCGCGTTGACCAGTGGGTTGCCCTGGTAGCAGGGGTCGAAGACGACCTCGCCGCCGATGTTGGGCAGGCCGAGGCTGTTGCCGTAGGCGGAGATGCCCTCGACGACGCCGGGCAGCACCCGGCGGGAGTCGGGGTGTTCGGCCGCGCCGAAGCGCAGCGGGTCCATGATGGCCACGGGGCGGGCGCCCATCGCGAGGATGTCGCGGACGATGCCGCCGACACCGGTGGCCGCTCCCTGGTGCGGCTCGACGAAGCTCGGGTGGTTGTGGGATTCGATCTTGAAGCTGACGGCGATCTCGTCGTTGATCGCCACCACCCCGGCGTTCTCGCCGATGCCGGCCAGCATCCGCGGCGAGTGCGGGTTCTTGTCCCCGAACTGCCGCAGGTGGACGCGGCTGGACTTGTAGGAGCAGTGCTCGCTCCACATGATCGAGTACATGGCCAGCTCGGCGCGCGTGGGACGGCGGCCGAGGATCTTGCGGATCTCGGCGTACTCCTCTTCGCGCAGCCCGAGTTCGGCGAACGGCTGCGATTCGTCCGGTGTGGACGCGGCGCGTTCGACGGTGTCCAGCGGCGCGGTCGCCTCGACGGTGGTCATCACAGGTTCACCCCCAGTGTGGACAGCACCGATGTGAACAGCCGCAGGCCATCGGCCGACGGACCGGTGCGTTGGTCGATGGCGTGCTCGGGGTGCGGCATCATGCCGACCACGTTGCCGGCGGCGTTGCTGACGCCCGCGATGTCGTTGAGCGACCCGTTCGGGTTGCCGTCGGCGTAACGCACGACCACCCGCCCGCCGGACTCCAGCTCCTCCAGGGTCGCCGCGTCGGCCACGTACCGGCCCTCGCCGTGCTTCACCGGGATCACCACCCGGTCGCCCGCGGCGAGGTCGCCGGTCCAGGCCGTGTCGACCCGGGCCACCTCGAGCGCCTGGTCGGCCAGGCGATACCGGCGATGCGCGTTGCGCACCAGGGCCCCGGGCAGCAGGTGCGACTCGCACAGGATCTGGAAACCGTTGCAGATCCCCAACACCGGCATCCCGGCCTGGGCGACCTCCACGATGGTCTCCATGACGGCGGAGAACCGGGCGATCGCGCCGCAGCGCAGATAGTCCCCGTACGAGAACCCGCCCGGCAGCACCACGGCGTTGACGCCGCGCAGCGCGCTGTCGTCGTGCCACAGCGACACCGGCGTGCCACCGGCGCGGGCGATCGCCCGCGCGGTGTCCACGTCGTCCAGCGACCCCGGAAAGGTCACCACCCCGATGCGCGCGCTCACGGCGCGGGCTCCACGGCCTCGATGTGAAGTTCGAAGTCCTCGATCACGGGATTGGACAGCAGCTTGTCGGCGGCCTCGGCGGCGCGCTCGCGCACCGTCTCCTCGTCGAGGTCGTCGGCGAACTCCAGTTCGATGCGTTTTCCGATGCGGACGGTTGAGACACCGGAGACCCCCAAGCGCGGCAAGGCATTGACGACCGCCTCGCCCTGTGGGTCCAAGATCTCCGGCTTGAGCATGACGTTGACGACGACGCGCGGCACGCCTCTGCGCTCCTGTCGATAGATGGAACAACCCGGTGACCAGGATATGTGCGCGTCACGATCGTGGCGACCCGCCCCCGCTCGCGAGACGCGCGTCTCAGCGGGCGCGGACGCACCGTGGATCGTTTCGCCAGGCCACGCTCGGTATTTCGGACGTCACAGAATGGCGCCGGGGCGGTAGTTCGCCGCGCGGGGGTGCCGCGCCACGACCTGTTCGACGCGCGCGATCACGGCCCGCACCTGGGCCTCGGCGGCCCCGGTGAACGTCAGCGGCGCGTCCAGCAGCGCGCCGA
The DNA here is from genome assembly GCF_035643755.1 of Stackebrandtia sp. Classification (NCBI taxonomy): domain Bacteria; kingdom Bacillati; phylum Actinomycetota; class Actinomycetes; order Glycomycetales; family Glycomycetaceae; genus Stackebrandtia; species Stackebrandtia sp. Next base: position 18,677 of record NZ_DASQPW010000103.1, read on the forward strand.
GCTCGGCACGCCCGAGCCGCAGCCGGGGGTCGGCGGCCAGCCGATCCAGCAGGTCGTTGTCGGCGGTTCCCTTGTCCCGCATGTCAAGCGCGACCGCCACGGCGTGCTCCTTTATCGCCTCGTGTGCGGTCTCACGCCCCACGCCCTTGCGGACGGCGGCCAGCAGGATCTTGGTGCTGGCCAAGAACGGCAGGTACCGGTCGAGCTCGCGCGCGATCACCGCCGGGTAGGCGCCGAATCCGTCCAGCACGGTGAGGAAGGTCTGGTAGAGCCCGTCGATGGCGAAGAAGGCGTCGGGCAGCGCCACCCGCCGCACCACCGAACACGACACGTCGCCCTCGTTCCACTGTGCGCCGGCCAGCTCGCCCACCATGGACGCGTAGCCCCGCACCACCACGGCCAGCCCGTTCACCCGTTCGGCGGAACGCGTGTTCATCTTGTGCGGCATGGCCGACGACCCCACCTGCCCGGCGGCGAACCCCTCGGTCACCAGCTCGGCCCCGGCCATCAACCGGATCGACGTCGCCAGCGACGACGGCCCCGCCGCGGCGTTCACCAGGCTCGACACCACGTCGAAGTCCAGCGACCGCGGATACACCTGCCCCACCGAATCCAGCACCCGCTCGAACCCCAGGTGCCGCGCCACCGCGGCCTCCAGCCGCGCCAGCTTCTCGGCGTCCCCGCCGAACAGGTCGAGCTGGTCGGCCGCCGTACCCACGGGCCCCTTGATGCCCCGCATCGGATACCGCGCCAACACGTCCTCGACCCGCCCCAGCGCCTGCAGCAGCTCCTCGGCCGCCGACGCGAACCGCTTCCCCAGCGTGGTGGCCTGCGCGGGCACATTGTGCGACCGCCCCGCCATCGCCAGCCCCACATACTCCCCGGCCCGCCCCGCCAACCGCGCGGCCGCGGCCACCATCCGGTCCCGGGTCAGCGCCAGCGAATCCCGGATCTGCACCTGCTCGACGTTCTCGGTGAGATCCCGGCTCGTCATCCCCTTGTGGACATGCTCGTGCCCGGCCAGCGCGCTGAACTCCTCGATCCGCGCCTTGACGTCGTGCAACGTCACCCGCTCCCGCTCGGCGATCGACGCCAGGTCCACCCGGTCGACGACGGCCTCGTAGTCGGCGATCACCCCGTCGGGCACGGCGACCCCCAGCTCGGCCTGGGCCTTCAACACCGCCACCCACAACAACCGCTCGGCCCGCACCTTGGCGGCCGGGTCCCACAGGGCCTTCATCTCGTCGGAGGCGTAACGCTGCGCCAGCACGTCGGCAATCACCAGGTCATTGTCCATCAACCCTCGCGACACGACCGCACGGCCGAACCGCCTTGAGACATCCGTCAACACCTCTGTATCCTCCTTCGCGGAGGATTCGCCTAGTGGCCTATGGCGCTCGCTTGGAAAGCGGGTTGGGTGCAAGCCCTCAGGGGTTCGAATCCCCTATCCTCCGCCAGCAAGGCAAATGACAACGCCGGAGCGTCGCATCGCGACGCTCCGGCGTCTTGCTGAGGGCCCCGTTTTTCCCTATTCCGATTGGGGACCAGGCAATGCCCGTTCGGTACGCCGGGGCGGCACGGATCGGGGGCCTGGCGCTGTTTTGGGGCTCCAGCTTCCTGTGGATCAAGCTGGGGCTGCGGGGTTTCTCGCCCGTCCAGATCACGGCCCTTCGCCTGTTGCTGGGTGCGGCGGTGTTGCTGGCGATCCTGCGGTGGCGCGGCCTCCGCTTGCCAAGCGGCACAAGGCTGTGGACCCATCTCGCGGTCGCGGCGCTGTTCGGCAACGCGACCCCGTATCTGCTGTTCGGGATCGCCGAGCGGCAGGTCTCGTCGTCCACGGCGGGCGTGATCAACGCGAGCGCCCCGTTGTGGACCGTGCTGTTCACCGTGGCCGCCTACCGGAGCGGACGGACGGTGCGGCGCAACGCCTGGAGTCTCGGCCTGGGCTTCCTGGGCGTTGTGCTCATCTTCTCGCCGTGGAGGCTCGGGACCGAGCTGATGAGTGGGGGCGGGGCCGCCTGTCTCGGGGCGGCGGTGTCGTACGGCATCAGCTACGTCTACATCGGGCACTTCCTGGCCAGGCGCGAGCTCGGCGCCCTTCCCATGGCCGCCGGACAGTTGGTGTGCGCCACGGCAATGGTGGCCGCGGCCGTTCCGTTCCTGGGCCTGCGGACGCCCCACTGGCGCGCCGACTCCCTGGTGGCGATACTGATTCTGGGAGTCCTGGGAACGGGTATCACGTATCTGTTGAACTATCGCGTCATCGCGGACGACGGACCGACCGCGGCGTCCATCGTGGTCTATCTGCTGCCCGTGGTGTCCGTCCTGCTCGGCGTCCTGGTGCTGGGCGAGGCCCTTCGCCCGCAGGTGGTCGGTGGCATGGTGCTCGTCCTGGTCGCGGCGCGGTTGCGGCGCACCGGATGAGCCGGGGCCGCGTTCAGCGGCGGTCGGCCGCGACCAGCCAGGCGGGGGCGCCGTGGGGGTGGAAGCGGGTGTCGACGCGGTCGGGGGCGATGGACGCGAGGGTCCAGGCCGTTGACGGGGTGAAGGCCGCCTCGAGGTCGGCGCGGGAGACCGGGTGGGGGCCGAGGTCGTCGCCGGTGTCGCTGAAGCACAGGATGTGCAGGGCGGATCCGGGGGCGGTGACCGCGGCCAGGCTGGCGAGGTAGCGGGGGCGTTCGGCGGCGTCGAGGGTGTGGAACAGTCCACAGTCGAGGACGGTGTCGAAGGTGCGGCCCAGGCGATCCAGGGCGAGGGCGTCGGCGGTGGCGAACTCCGCGGACAGGCCGCGCTCGGCGGCCTTGGCGCGGGCCTGGGACAGCGCCGTGTCGGCGACGTCGACGCCGAGCACCGACAACCCCAGGGCGGCAAGGTGAAGCGCGTTCTCGCCGCTGCCGCAACCGACGTCGAGCACGGCGCCGGTGATGCCGCCCGCGGCGGCCAGGCGGGCGATGGCGGGTTGGGGGCGCTCGATGTCCCAGGGCGCGGGGCCGTCGTGATACGAAGCGTCCCAGGGCAAGCCGGTCATGCGTTCGTGGCTGGTGGGCGCGCGTCCGTCGAAGGGGTCGATGGGTGTGGGTTCGTGTGGCATGGCTGGTCCCCTTTCGGGGGTCATTGTGCCAGTGCCCGCAGCAGTTTTGGGGACAGCAGCAGATCCCGCGCGGTGGCCGCGCCGGCGACCATGTCGAAGTAGATGGACGTGAGCTCGGCGTCGCTTTGCACCGCCCGCAACAGCTTCAGGCGTTGCAGGCTGGGCTCGGCGAGTTTGGCGACGTCGAGGGTGGCGTCGTAGCCGTGGGAGACGGCGGCGTCGCGCTCGGCGGCGTAGCGGCCCAGCGAGGCGTCGAGCTCGGCCGGGTTGCCGGTCAGCGTGGCGCTCACCTGATCCACCAGCGCCTCGGACTGCGCGAAGGCGTCGCTGATGCCGCGCGCCGTGATGGAGTCCTTGTGGTGGCCGGCATCGCCGACCAGGGCCCAGCCCGGGCCCCAGGCCTGGCGGGAGAAGTTCTGTTGGTCGCCGGTGCCCCGCAGCCGCTCGACGCGGCGCTTGCCCTGGAGGCGCCCGTACAGGTCGGGCGCGGTGTCGCGCACCTGCTCCAGGTGGCAGCGCAGCGCGTCGGCGCGCACCTCCTCGAAGCGGTCCTGCGGGAAGTAGGTCAGCACCAGGGTGGCGCCGTCGTTGGTGGCCACCGCCGCCACCCAGCTTCCGGGCTTCTCGTAGAGCTCGAGGGTGGCGGGAACGTCGGCCCAGTAGGAGTAGTAGGCGCAGGTGAGCTTCTCGTCCTTGACGGTGTACGGCGCGTCGACGAGACGCGCCACGGACGAGCGCATGCCGTCGGCGCCGATCACCAGGCGGGCGCGCTCCGAGAAGGTCCGCCCGTCGTGGCGGCCCTCCACGCCCGCGACGCGGCCGTCGTCGTCGTACAGCAGCCCGGTGACCCGGCAGCCCTCCCGCAGCTCGGCGCCGGCGGCGGCCGCGGCCCCGACCAGGATGGCGTCGAGGACGTGGCGGCGCGGCGCGTAACCGGAGCGCTGCCCCTCGACGCCGCGGGCGCAGCCCTCGACGCGGATGTCGGAGACCTCGTAGCGGGCGCGATCCAATGGCGGGCAACCGGAGTCGCGCACGGCGTCCAGCAGGCCCCAGCGCTGTAGGGCGGCGATCCCGGGCTGATGGATCAGGTGCGTCGACAGGGTGTCGGAGGGAAAGAAGGACTTGTCGAGCAACAGGACGCGGTGTCCCGCACGGGCGAGCAACATGGCGGTGGGGGCACCGGCGCATCTGGCGCCGACCACAATGGCATCGAGCATGGGGGATCCTCACGACAAGACAGGGGCAACGGGGGCGGGCGCTCTTAAACGAGTCCGGGCGAGCTCGTCGAGCAGGGCGTGGCGGTCGATCTTGCCGTTGGAGTTGAGCGGAAGCTGGTCCATCACGCTGATCCGACGCGGCAGCATGTACGGCGGCAGCCGGTCGGTGAGCGTGGAGTACAGCTCCTCGGGGTCACAATCCCCTCCGCTGACCACCGCGGCCAGTTCGGTCTGGTCGCCGGCGGCGGACACCGCGAGCACGGTGGCGTCGCGCACGCCGGGCAGCCCGCGCAACACCGCCTCGATCTCGCCGGGTTCGATCCGGTGTCCGTTGATCTTCACCTGGTGATCGATGCGCCCCAGGTGAAGCAGGATGCCGTCCCGCAGCGCCACGCGGTCGCCGGTGCGGTACCAGCGGCCGGAGGTGTGGGTGGGGTTCGGGTTCGGGTCGAAGTCGGCGGGCAGCAGCCGTCCGGCGTCGTTGTCCGGGTCGAGGTATCCCGGGAAGCACTGTGGACCTCGCACGCACAGCTCCCCGTTGTCGGACGGGTTGTCCTCCTCGTCCAGCAGCACGTACTCCAGGTTGGGGTGGCAGGTGCCGATGGGCGCCATGCCGTTGGGGGTGTCGGGCCAGTCGTCCAGATCGGACGGCAGGGTGTGGCCGGTGCACGAGACGGTGACCTCGGTCGGTCCGTAGAGGATGTCGACGCGGCCGTCGGCGGCGGCCGCCGCCCACTGCCGGGCCGCCTCCAGCGGCACCGCCTCGCCGCCGAAGATGCTCCACTGAAGTCCCGGCATGCTCTTGGGCTCCAACGTTCCCAGCCGCAGCGCGAAGGAGATCAGCGACGGCACCGAGAACCAGTGGGACAGCCGCAGGGCGTTGACGGCCTTCACCGGCGACAGCAGTTGGCCCCGGGTGGGCACCACCAGGGTGCCGCCGGCCGACCAGGTGACGAACAGGTCGTGCACCGAGCCGTCGAAGGTGAGGTCGAAGGCCCCCGAGACCCGGCTGTGCGGGCCGATCCCGTGGCGCGACTCCATCTGGTCCAGATAGGACGCGAGGTTGCCCTGGGTGATCGGCACGCCCTTGGGCGCACCGGTCGAGCCGGACGTGAAGATGATGTACGCCAGGTCCCCGTCGTCTTGCTCCACATCGGGCGGTGGCTCGAGGTCGGCGCCGTCGTCGGCGTCGGCCACCACCTCGATCGCCCCGTGGTCGCGGCCGGAGTGCTCGGCGTCGGTGAGCACCACGTCGATGCCGGCGGCGTCGACGATGCCGCGAATCCGCGCGGCCGGATGCTCCGGGCTGAGCGGCACCACGGCCGCCCCGGCGCGCAGGATCCCGAGGTAACCGGCGTAGGCGGCCACGGATCGGTTGGCCAGCAGGCCGACCCGGCCGGGCGGCCGGTCGCCGCCGGCAGCGCGCAGCCGCGCGGCGATCCGCGCGGACCTCTCGCGCAGTCGCGCGTAGGTCAGGCACTCCCCGCCCACCTCCAGCGCGTGAACCTCCGGGTGCTCCTCGGCGGATCGATGGAAGCGGGCATAGGCATGCGGTGACGCGTTCATCGCGCCGCCGCCTCGAGTTCTCGGGCCCAGTCCCGCAGTTCGCCGACGGTGCGGACCCGGTCGAACGCCTCGGGCTCCACCTCGTGCCCGGTCACCTTCTGGAGCTCGACGATGAGCTCCAGCTTGGCCAGCGAGTCGATGCCGATCTCGGCCAGCGTGGAGTCGGTGTCGAAGCTGGTGCGGGCGCGCTGGCGCAGAATCCGGGCCGCGAGGTCCTCGTCCGATTCGGACTCGGTCTCCTCCGGCCAGAACCGCTTGGTCTGCCAGCGGTAGCCGGGCAGCGGGATGTAGCGCCCGGCGCCGCCGAACAGCTCCTCCCAGTCGACCGTCTTGCCCTTGCGGTAGAGCGCGGCGGTCACGGTGAGGTCCCGGTAGTCCATCGGTTCGCTGGCGCCGGTGAGCAGGCGGACCATCTCCTCGTGGGTGGAGGCGATGAACGCCTTGCGGTGCTTGAGATGCTGGCGACGCATGGCCGCGCTGCGGCAGATCTCCCACAGTGGATATTCGGACCCGGCACCGTCGGCGCCGAGGTATTGGGCGTACGCGCCGATCATCTCCTCCAGCGCCTCGGGGGTGTGGCCGGAGAGGGCCAGCAGGCACGGCCTGTCCGGTTCCTCCTGGGGCTCTTGCGGTCCCCGGCCGGGGATCCGCTGCCACACCCAGGCCAGGCGGCCGCTTTGCGGCTCGGACACCATCGCGGCGTCCTCCTCGACCACCTGTCGCAGCACCACATGCGCGTTGAAGGCGGAGGCGCCCTGGCCCGAGACCCCGGCGATGGCGGGGCGGTCGAGCTCGGGTAGGTCGATGCGCTTCACCGGGATCTCGACCGGCAGGTCGTCCCAGTTGACATCGGGGTTGGGGTTGGCGGCATGCAGGCTCGCCGGGATCTGGCCGTGTTCCAGGCACAGCACGGCCTTGATCAGACCGACGAGGCTCCCGGCCGCCTCCGAATGCCCCACATTGGACTTCACGGAGCCGACCAGCAGCGGTCTGTCCGGCGGCCGCCCCTCGCCGAGCACCTGGCCCAGTGCGTTGAGCTCCAACGGATCCAGCAGGGGCGATCCCGAGCCGTGCGCCTCGACGTAGTCGACCTCGCCGGGGTCGATGTCGGCGTCCTCGTACGCCCACCTCAGCACGTCGACCTGACCGTCCAATGAGGGGTTCAGGATGGTCTCGCCGCTGCGGCCGTCGTTGCCGACGGCGCTGCCGGCGATCACGGCGCGCACCCGGTCGCCGTCGGCGATGGCGTCCTCCAGCGGTTTCAGGACGACGACGGCGATCCCGTCGCTGGGCGCGTGTCCGTCGGCGTCCGCGCCGCCGAACTTGCTGCGCCCGTCCCCCGACAGCGTCCCGGCCTGCGACATCATGACGCTCTCGTCGGGGCGCAGCGCGAGGTTGGCGCCCGCGGCGATCGCCACGGGAACCTCGCCGGCGCGCAGGCTCTGCACCGCGTGGTGAACGGCCACAAGGGACGACGAGCAGGCGGTGTCCACCAGGACGCTGGGGCCGCGCAGGTCGAAGAAGTGCGACACCCGGGCGGGGATCATCGGCCGGAGGTTGTGGAACTGGGAGGCGGTCGCCGACTCCAACCCACGCCGGAAGGCGTTCTCCAGGTGGTCGGCCCGGGTGTTGCCGACGAAGACGCCGGTTCGGCTGCCCGCCAACACGCTCGGCGGCTGCCCGGCGTCCTCCAGGGCCTCCCAGGTGGCCATCAGCAGCTGGCGCTGCTGCGGGTCGAGCTCGGTCGCCTCGGCCTCGGACAGGTCGAAGAACGTGGCGTCGAACTCGGCCATGCCCTCCAGGTACCCCGCGCGGCGCGAGATCATCTTGCCGGCGGCGGGTTTCTTCGAGTGGACGGCGTCCACGTCGTACCGCTCGGGCGGCGTCACGCTCGTGGCGTCCACTTCGCCGCACAGCAGTTCCCACAGCTCGTCCGGCCCGGTGGCGCCCGGAATGCGGCATGCCATGCCCACAATGGCTATTGCCCTTGCATCCGCAATCCGTCTGTGCATCGGATCTTTGGCCCGCCGCTGCATATCAGGTCACTCCTTTGGTGGAACAGTGGAAGTAGCTGGCCGCCCGCTGGCTCGAGCGGCCGGCCTAGCGCCGTCTGCTGGACAGGAATCGGCACCCGACCGCGTGCTGGCGGTGTGGTGACGGGATTCCCGATGACGGCGACCGAGTAGGTCTTCCCCCCCGACTTGTGGAGCGTCCGCGCGGTAGGTCGGCGGAACCGTGTGCCCCAGTACGCACCCATGGGTTGTGCCCGAAACGATCAAGAAGATGGCGGTGCTGCTGTGATGCCCCTGAGCGACGCGCCGAGAGCAGACCGAAGCTGGTCAAGGTCAGCATGGTGGCTCCTGTGATGTCGGGCTTATGGGTGCGGCGTCGTATTCTCTCCTTCACTGTATAAGAACAATGCGAATTGGGATAGATGCGCGACGCCGTTTTTCTTGCGCCGGAACATTCTCCGAAACGCCCTTATGGACGGTGAATGAAGATCACTTGTGGCCGAACGCCCTGGTAACGGATTATGGATCTTCGATAAGTTACCCGGCGTACGCCGTTTGACCAGCTCCCACAGTTGCTGGCGCACCAGCTCGGTGAAATCACTAGGAACGTTGTTGCGCACCGTGAATCGCTGACTCACGTCCACTCCGGGGGTCAGCAGGGTGCCCAGGTTGTCGGCCTGGAAAACCACCTCGGTGGTCTCGGCCCCGGTGAAGAAGGTGACCGACAGCTTCTTGAAGTGCGCGGTGAACTCTCCCGTGGACCAGAACTCGATCTCTTGGTAGAACGGCATGTGGGAACCGGGATAGGTTCCGTCGACCAGCTTTCCGCCCTGCAACTGAAAACCCGCCGCCTCGATGGCGCGCAGCGCCTCGGCCTGCACGGGCAGCGGCTCGACGGTGAGGGCGTCGTGGTCGGTCTTGTCGAAGGCCCTGGACAGGGCCAGCTCGGTGGCCACCCCGAGTTCCATGCCGGTGATCGGGCGGCCGCCCATCGCGGTCAGCGGGGTCTCCCACGGAATCGTGACGGTGAAAGGGATCGCGTGGCTGCCGCCGGCCGCGAGCCGGAACGGGCCGCACACCTGTGCCTGGAAGAAACCGGTGGGCACCAGGCGTTCGGACTCGCGCTGGGCCCGCAGCACCCCGGCCGCCAGGTCCAGCTCGATGCGCTGCACCTCCAGATCGACGTCGCCGCCGGTGAACCGCACCTCGCCCGCCAGCGTTCCGCCGGGGGTGATGCCGGGTTGGGCCAGGACGGTGTTCACCGAAACTCCGGCGCCCGCGATTTCCTTGAGAATACGCAAGACCACGGGGTGAAACCTTTCTCGAACGCGATGGGTGACACCAGGGTAATCGGGTGACGCATCCGTCCGGGTACACATCTGTGACCGATATCCGATTGATCTTGAGGTCGATCGATGGTTGAGTAGTGGTGGTATCCACGCCGGAGGGATATGACTACCCGGTGCGAGGCTCCAGTTCACGCACCAGGGTCGGGCCGCGTCCCGGCTGCGGGGGAGCCGGGCCGCGGCAAATCCGCCGTCCACTTGGTGACGGTGAGTGACGCGCTAGTGTGCACAGAGATCTCTGCATTGAGATATTGATCTCTGGCTATTAGGAGTACTGGCGTCATGGCCGAACCGGTTTACGACCGCAAAGACCAGCTCAAACAAATCGAGGACCTCCTGCTGGACGGCGAGCAGGTCATCGCCGTCTACGACGCCGTCGGCGTCGGCACCGGGTTCATCGGCGTGACCAACCGCCGCGTCATCCTGAAGGACAAGTCCTTCGTCGGCAAGAAGGTCGCCCTGACCTCGATCCCCTTCAACCGGATCTCGGCGGTCAGCATCGTGGCCAACCGCTCCTTCGCCGGTCAGTGGTTCTCGTCCGGGGAGATGGCGCTGCACGTGGGAACCCAGGTCTACGAGATCGAGTTCCGCGGCGACAAGAAGACCCACCACGTGCACCAGCTCATCATGTTCTACATCGGGCAGAAGTAGGTTCTCAGCTCCGATTCGGGGGACGCCAGATCACCAGGGCCGTCTCGCGGCTGAGGTGTTCCTTGCGGGACAACCGGAACGGGCCCATCGCGGCCTCGAGTTCGGCGCGCTCGGCGCGCATCTCCTCCACGTGGGACATCAGCTCCGTGAGCTGAACGCGCATCGTCGACAGCTGGTTCTCCAGCTGCATGATGCGCTTGATGCCGGCCAGGTTGACGCCGTCCTCCTGGCTGAGGCGCTGGATCTCGCGCAGCTGCGCGACGTCGCGGACGCTGTAGCGCCGCCCGCCGCCAGCGGTGCGCGACGGCTGCACCAGGCCGAGCCGGTCGTACTGGCGCAGGGTCTGCGGGTGCATGCCCGCCATCTCCGCCGCGACGGAGATCACGATCACCTTGGCGTCCATGGCCGCGTCGGTCATGGGCGGTTGTGCCGCACCGCGGTGTTCACGATCAACCACTGCGGTCCCACCTCCCGGCGTTCACGGTACGAAGTGAACGAACCTCGCACACTCTCATTTCTGTCCTTAGCTTCGCGGACCGGTGTCGCGGCCGTCAACCCTTATGGGGCGACGATTCCACGGCCCGATCGATCTGGCGGCGCGGCGCGGGCGGCGCCGCGGCGGCGTACTGCTCGAGGGCCTCGCGGGCTGCCTCCGGCAGGTCCTTCGGGACGTCGATGTCCACGGTGACAAGGAGATCGCCCGAGCCCTTGGCGCGCGGCACCCCGCGCCCGCGCACCCGCAGCGTCCGTCCGCTGGGCGTCCCCGCCGGAACCCGCAGGGTCACCGGGTCGCCGAGGGTCGGAATCCGCAGGGTGGTGCCCAGCCCGGCCTCGGCGATCGAGATCGGCACGCTCAGCACGAGGTTGTCGCCGTCGCGGGTGAACAGCGGGTGGGGACGCACCGACACCAGGACGTACAGGTCCCCCGACGGCCCGCCGCGCTCGCCCGGCTCGCCGCGACCGGCCAGCCGGATGCGCTGGCCGTCCTTGACGCCGGAGGGAATCCGCACCGTCATGGTGCGGGTCTTGGTGACCCCGCCGGTGCCGTGGCATTCGGGGCACTTGTCGGTGACGATGTTGCCCACGCCGTCGCAGTCCCGGCACGGCTCCGACAGGCTGAAGCTGCCCTGGTTGACGGTGCGCATCCCCGAGCCGTTGCACGACGGACAGGTCGTCGGCGACGTGCCCGGGCGGGCCCCGTTGCCGTGGCACGTGTCGCACATCCCCGGGGAGCGCAGCTTGAGCGGCAGCGTGATCCCGCCGACCGCGTCGGCGAACTCCAGCTCCACATTGGTCTCGACGTCGCGGCCCTTGACGGGACCGCGGCGGCGCCCGCCCCCGAAGAAGTTGCCGAACAGGTCGCCCAGGCCGCCGTTGCCCCCGCCGAAGCCGCCGGAGCGGGCCTGGGCCATCAGGTCCTCGAAGTCGAAGGAACCGTCGCCGCCCATGCGCGATGCCCGGCGGAACGCGCCCGCGCCCATCAGGGAGCGGACCTCGTCGTATTCCTTGCGCTGCTTCTCATCCGACAGCACCGCGTTGGCCTCGGAGACCTGCTTGAAGCGCTCCTCGGCCTCGGGGTTGTTCGGGTTGTGGTCCGGATGGAGATCCCGTGCCAGCTGGCGATAGGCCTTCTTGATATCGGATTGGGGGGCGTCAGCGGGGACCCCCAGGACCTGGTAGAAGTCCTTTTCCATCCAATCGCGGGATACCATGACGCCTCCCCCTCTCCATTGTGATTATTTGTCGTCGCCGGCCGCGTCTTCGCGCGGCCTCGGTCTAGGGGACGGTTTGCGCTTCGGCTTCGGGGCCTCGGCCGCCTTGCCGTCCTTCTTCTTGTCCTTGCCCTTGTCGGACTCCGCCTTCTCGGGCTCGTCCGCCTCGGACTCCTTTGGCTCGTCGGCCTTGACAGCCTTGTCGGACTCGACAGACGCGTCGGCGTCCGCCGTCGCCTCGGGTTTGTCGTCGGCTTCGTCGTCCGCCTCGGCCTCGTCGGTTTCCTTGGCGTCCTTGTCCTCCGCCTCGTCCTTCGGGGACTCGGCGTCGTCGGGGGACTCCTCGGCGTCGGTCGCCTCGACGGTCTCCTCCTCCTCGGCGACGACCTCGGACTCCACCACCGCGGGCTCGGGCTCGGGTTCGACCTCGACGTCGGCGGGCTCGGCCACCGCGACCATCGCGGGACGCAGCAGCCGCTCGCCGATCCGATAGCCGCGCCGCATCACGTCGATGCAGGACGGTTCGGTCACGTCGGCGGAGTGCATGTGCGCCACGGCCTCGTGCACCATCGGGTCGAAGACGTCGCCCTTCTCGCCGAACACCTCGAGGCCCAGCTTGACCAGCGAGTTGATCAGCTGCTCGGCGACCGTCGCGAACGGACCTTCCAGGTCCCCGTGTTCGCGGGCCCGGTCGATGTCGTCCAGCACCGGCAGCAGACCGGCCAACACGGCGCCGGTCACCTGCTCCGAGGCCAGCTGACGATCACGCTCCACGCGCTTGCGGTAGTTGTGGTACTCGGCGGTGATGCGCTGCAGGTCGGCGGTGCGCTCGGCCAACTGCGTGGCCACGTCACCCTTCGGCTCGGCATCACCCGGTTTGTCGGGCGGCTCGTCGACCGGCGACGCCGGGGCGGACGCGGAGTCCGCCCCCTTGGCGTCGGCGGCATCCGTCGGCTCGGCCCCGTCGTCGGCAGGCGGATTGTCGGTGGTCACTTCTTGTCGTCCTCGTCGACGATCTCGGCGTCCACCACGTCCTCACCGTTGTCGCCGGCGGGCTTGTCACCGGAGGCACCGGCCGCACCCGCACCGGCGGCACCGGCGGCGCCCTCGGCACCCTCCTGCTCCTGCTGCGACGCGTACATCGCCGCACCGGCCTCTTGCGAGACCTTGATGAGCTCGTCGGTGGATTCCTTGATCTTGTCCAGGTCGGTGCCGCCCAGCGCGGTCTTCAGCTCGGACAGCTTCGACTCGATCTCGGTCTTGGAGTTCTCCGGAAGCTTGTCGCCGGACTCGGCCAGCAGCTTCTCGGTCTGGTACACCCAGGTCTCGCCGAGGTTGCGGATCTCCGCCTCCTCCTTGCGCTTGCGGTCGTCGTCCGCGTGCTCCTGGGCCTCGCGCATCATCTTCTCGATGTCCTCCTTCGGCAGCGAGGAACCGCCGGTGATGGTCATCGACTGCGCCTTGTTGGTGGCGGTGTCCTTGGCCGACACGTTGACGATGCCGTTGGCGTCGATGTCGAAGGTGACCTCCACCTTCGGCACGCCACGCGGGGCCGGAGGCAGCCCGGTCAGCTCGAAGGTGCCGAGCTTCTTGTTGTAGGCGGCGATCTCGCGCTCGCCCTGGAACACCTGGATCAGCACGGATGGCTGGTTGTCGTCGGCCGTGGTGAAGGTCTCCGAGCGCTTGGTCGGGATCGTGGTGTTGCGCTCGATCAGCTTGGTGAAGATGCCGCCCTTGGTCTCGATGCCGAGGCTCAGCGGGGTGACGTCCAGCAGCAGGACGTCCTTGACCTCGCCCTTGAGCACACCGGCCTGCAGCGCGGCGCCGACGGCCACGACCTCGTCGGGGTTGACGCCCTTGTGCGGGTCGCGCCCGATGAACTCGCTGACCATCTGGCTGATGGCGGGCATCCGGGTGGAGCCGCCGACCATGATCACGTGGTCGATCTCGCCGACCTGGATGCCGGCGTCCTTCATGGCCTGCTCGAAGGGCTTGCGGCAGCGGTCGCGCAGGTCCGTGGTCATCTTCTCGAACTCGGCGCGCGAGAGGTTCATGTCCAGGTGGAGCGGGCCGTCGGCGCCGGCGGTGATGTACGGAAGGTTGATGGACGTCTGGGTCGCGGCCGACAGCTCGATCTTGGCCTTCTCGGCGGCCTCCTTGAGGCGCTGCAGGGCCATCTTGTCCTTGGACAGGTCGACGCCGTGCTGGCCGTTGAAGGTCTTGACCATGTGGTCGATGAGGCGCTGGTCCCAGTCGTCGCCGCCCAGGTGGTTGTCGCCGTTGGTGGCCTTCACCTGGATGACGCCGTCGGCGATCTCCAGAAGGGACACATCGAAGGTGCCGCCGCCCAGGTCGAAGACCAGGATGGTCTGTTCCTTGTCGCCCTTGTCGAGGCCGTAGGCCAGGGCCGCGGCGGTCGGCTCGTTGATGATGCGCAGCACGTTGAAGCCGGCGATCTCCCCGGCCTCCTTGGTGGCGGTGCGCTCGGCGTCGTTGAAGTACGCCGGAACCGTGATGACCGCGTCGGTGATGGTCTCACCCAGGTACGCCTCGGCGTCCCGCTTCAGCTTCATGAGCGTGCGGGCGCTGATCTCCTGGGCGGTGTAGTGCTTGCCGTCGATGTCGACCGACCAGTCGGAGCCCATGTGGCGCTTGACCGATCGGATGGTGCGGTCGGGGTTGGTCACGGCCTGACGCTTGGCGACCTCTCCGACCAGGACCTCGCCGTTCTTGGCGAAGGCCACGATGGACGGAGTGGTGCGTGAACCCTCCGCGTTGGTGATTACCGTGGGCTCGCCGCCCTCCAGGACGCTCACGCAGGAGTTCGTCGTCCCGAGGTCGATGCCGACCGCACGTGCCATGTGTTGCTCCCCCAGATTGAGTGGATGCCGGATGTGTGAAGACTGCCGGACCGCCCGAGGTTGAGCGGACCGGACTCAATGTTGCGTCGGGGTCCCCCGATTGTCAAGTCGGATTGAGTCACATCGGCTCAAGACCGCGGTACCCGATCCCCAAGATCGTGACGTGCGCCCTGGCCTTACCCTTGTGCGGTAATCGGGTAAGTCTCCCGGGAAGTGGTGAGCGGGTAATGCCGGCGATCGTGGTTGTTGGTGCCCAGTGGGGCGACGAGGGCAAGGGCAAGGTCGCCGACCTGCTCGGCGGGCGGATGGACTATGTCGTCCGCTACCAGGGGGGAAACAACGCGGGGCACACCGTGGTGACCCCCTCCGGCGAGAAGTTCGCGATCCACCTGACGCCGGTGGGCGTCCTGACCCCCGGCTGCGTCCCGATCATCGGCAACGGCGTGGTCGTGGACCCCAAGTTCCTGCTGCACGAGCTCGACGGGCTGTCCGAGCGCGGCGTCGACGTGTCGAAGCTGCTGGTGTCCTCCGACGCCCACCTGGTGATGCCGCACCACCGCGCGCTCGACCGGGTGGTGGAGCGCTACCTGGGTTCGGCGCGGATCGGCACCACCGGGCGCGGCATCGGCCCCGCCTACGGCGACAAGGTCGGCCGGGTCGGCATCCGGGTCCAGGACCTGCTCGACCCGGGCATCCTGCGCCAGAAGCTCGACATGGTGCTGCGCGAGAAGAACCAGGTGCTGGTCAAGGTCTACAACCGCAAGGCCATCGACGCGGCGGCCGTGGTGGAGGAGTACCTCGGCTACGCCGAGCGGATCGCGCCGTACATCGCCGACACCCGGCTCGAGCTCGACAAGGCCCTGACCCGCGGCGACAACGTGCTGCTGGAGGGCGCCCAGGCCACCATGCTGGACGTCGACCACGGCACCTACCCGTTCGTCACCTCATCCAACCCGACCACCGGCGGCGCCTGCGTCGGCGCCGGGATCCCGCCCACCCGCATCGACCGGGTCATCGGGATCATCAAGGCGTACACCACCCGGGTGGGTTCGGGCCCGTTCCCGACGGAGCTGTTCGACGACAACGGCGCGCACCTGCTGAAGGTGGGCGGCGAGTACGGCGTCACCACCGGGCGCGAGCGCCGCTGCGGCTGGTTCGACGCGGTGATCGGCCGCTACTCGGTGCGGGTCAACGGAATCACTGATTTGTTCCTCACCAAGGCCGACGTGCTGTCCGGGCTGCCGCGGGTGCCGATCTGCGTCGGCTACGAGATCGACGGCGAGCGGTTCGACGAGATGCCGATGTCGCAGACCGGCCTGCACCACGCCACGCCGATCTACGAGTACCAGGACGGTTGGTGGGAGGACATTTCCGAGTGCCGCGACTTCTCCGACCTGCCGAAGAACGCGCAGTCGTACATCGAGCGGCTCGAGGAATTGTGCGGCGCCCGGGTCAGCGTCGTGGGCGTCGGACCGGGCCGCGACCAGAACATCATCAGGCACGAACTGCTGTGAGCCTCGGGTAGCACTGGCGCGGTAGCGAAAGCCCACGCGCTCCGGTCATACTGTGTGAGCGGCGTTGGTGCGAGGCACAGCCCGCACCCGCAGGCGAGACCGATACATAACAGGAGACAAGTCGATGGGGCGCACGCTCGGGCCGTTCACCGACGTGTCGACGGCGCGTGTCGACGGTGCCTACGAGATATATCAGGGCAACGACGACGACGGCCGCGAGGTCGAGATCCTGACGCTGGGCGCGGCCTCCTCCAAGGACCCGGCCCGGCGCGCCCTGCTGTCCGACACGGTCGCCTGGGCGCACGCCACCCGGGGCCCGGCCGACGCGCCGATCCTGTCGGCGGACCTGGAATCCGAGCAGCCGTACGTGGTGACGGTGCGGCAGGCGGGCCTGCGCGGCGTGGAACGCATGCTGGAACGGATGCTGGCGATGGGGCCGCGCACCGGCCCGCTGCCGGTGGTCAACGGCCCCCACACCACGCAGCTGCCCGCGGTGGGCACCGCCACCGGGCACATCCCGGTGTTGAGCGGGCACACCGATCCGCGCGGCATCCCGCCGGTGGTGTCGACGCCGCCGTCCGGTTCGCCCGTGGCGCCGGCCTCGCCGATGTCGTCGTACGTGACGCGCGCCCAGCGCAGCCGCCCGCCGTGGCTGGTTCCGGTGGTGCTGGTGCTGGCGGTGCTGATCCTCGGCACCGGCGGTTTCCTTGTGTACAACGGGTTCTCCGGCGACTCGGGCGACGGCTCCGCCGACGGCGACCACGGCCAGACCCAGTCCGACAGCCAGCCGGAAGGCAGCGGGCAACCCAGCGGCGACCTTCCCCAGTGGAGCAGCGCCACCCAGTCCACCTCGGCCGGGCCGAAGACCTTCACCTCCGCCGACGGCAAGGTGAACGCCGAACCGGGCTGGCCGATCGCGTTCAAGATCCCCGACCAGATGGCCTGCGACTTCAACCCCAACCTCGAGGCCACCTGCCACGGCGGCTCCCCCGACATGCCGTCGGTGACGATCGCGGTCACGAAGTGCCCCGGCGACTGCGCCGCCAAGGACCGCAAGAACGTCAAGGACGGCTGGGACTTCCCGAGCCCCACGAACGTCGACAAGTTCACCGTGCTGAGCACGCTGGACGACACTTCCAAGACCACGGTGCAGCTGGGCCGGATCTTCCATCCGCCGTTCAACGGCGAGACCCTCGGCGCCAAGCTGGTCCTCACGGTCACCGCGAAGGGCCCGACCACGGCCGAGGACAACGCCCAGCGGATCGTCAACGATCTACTGACGCAGACGCCGGTTCCCTAGAACGCGCAGAACGCGACGGTGGCGTCGTCGTGGACCTTGCCGCGCGGCCACTTGGCGCAGTCGGCGTCGGACTCCTCCACGGCGCGGGTCAGCGCGATGACCTCCTCGGGCCCGGCCTGATCGGCCAGGTCCAGAAACTGGGTCCAGTTGAGCTGCCCGAACACGTCGACCAGCCGCGTGGCGCCGTCGGACGCCAGGATCGCCCGCCGCACCCGGTCGTGGCCGAGGTGCCCGGTCATGGCGCGGTAGGCGGCCTGGGGGTCGGCGGCGGCGATCGGGAAGCCGTCGGCGTGGTTGCGCATGCTGTTGAGGTGGCGCATCCGGGCCCGGGTGGCCTCGGCCGCCTCGGGGGTGCCGGGGGCGGGGTCCTGCGGCGAGGGGTACGTGACGCGAGCGACGCGGTCGTCGGTGACGACGATCGGCTCGGGGCTGCCGTCGTCGAGGGCCAGGGTGGAGTCGCTGAGCACCAGGTATTCGACGTAGTGCTGGTTCTCCCGCAGGATCACCACGGTGGACGCGGGGGTCGCCGGGTGGCTCAGGTCGCAGCGTCCGCCGTGCGCGGTGGCGGTCTCGGCGATGGCGGTGGCCAGGGCGTCGTCCAGCGGTGTGGCGGGGTCGCCGCCGCCCCGCAGCAGCGCGGTGCCCAGGGTCTTGACGTACCAGGGCAGGCCGTGCACGCAGTGCCGGTCGGTCTCGCCGGCGATCGCGTCGGGCTCCCCGCAGCCGTCCAGGACCACGACCATGCGGGGTCCCGAACCCAGCCAGTCCTCGTTGTCCTTGAAGGGTCGCGTCGGGGTGGATACGCCGGTGACTTTCACGCTGTTGAGTCTGACACGCCGACGCAGGTGGACGCGTTGGCGATTGCCGGTGACACTGGTTTCTATGTCACTGCCAGCGCCGGTCCTCGATCTCGCCGCCACCGTCATCCCCGACGCCGAGGGGCGGGGTGACCTGGCCTTCGCCTACGCCTTCGGCGCACCCATCTCGGGTTTCGGCCGCGACGCCGAGATCGGGCTGGCCTGCGTGTGGAACGACCCCACTGTGCCCGATCGGGCACCCAGTGACGCCGAACATCTGACCCAGAACCGTTTCGACGCCATGCTGAGGGAACTCGCCACAGTGGACGAGATGTCGGACGTGGCGGCCCTGCCGCTCACCCACATCGCCAACTTCGCCTACGGTGTCCTGCTGTCGGACGACGCGGGCGCGGGCACCGTGGCGCGCGGCATGGTGTGGGACTTCCCACCCGCCCTGGAGACCTTCGCCGTCCAGGTCCTCAAGACCGACCGCGCCGAGCTCCCCGCCCGCCTGGCCGCCGCCGACGACCCCTGGGAGCGCGCCGACCTGCTGTCGGGCGCCGTGAGCCGCGCCTACGTGGCCTGGTTCGCCATGCACGAGCGCTACTTCCCGGGCCGCCCCCGCCGCCGCGAATACGCCGACCACTTCGGTTTCGACGCGGCCGTGCCGAATCTGGAGGCCGAGATCTGGACCGCCGCCGACGCCGCGTCCGCCCGCGACCGCTACGTCGCCTTCGCCGACCGTGTTCTCGCAGATGACTGATACCCGGTTGCAGGTCCCCAAACCCGCCCGATAACATTGCGCGGTCTACTCAACAGGCGCCGTTAGCTCAACGGATAGAGCATCTGACTACGGATCAGAAGGTTGGGGGTTCGAATCCCTCACGGCGCGCGAGATCGCTGGGCGCAGTGTGTTTTCGTTCCGAAAACCGCTGCGCTCTCGCTATTTTTGCGGCCCTTCGGGCCGCGGATTGGGGGAGCTTCGCTCCACCCAAACCCCCTCAGGTGGGATACCCATTTAGGACAGTACCGCCACGATGATGGTCCCCCAGATGGTGAGCAGGGTGTTGGCGATGGCGTACGGGACGGTGTAACCCAGCACCGGGATCTGGCTTTCGGCTCGGTCGGTGATGGCGCCGATGGCCGCCGTGGTGGTGTTGGATCCCGCGATCGCGCCCAGCAGGATCGGGGTCGGGAACCTGAAGACGTAGCGGCCCAGATAGAGGCAGACGATCATCGGCGTCAGGGTGACGATCAGGCCCGCGACGACCAGGGTCAGGCCCTCGGCCCGCAGCCCCGAGATGAACGACGGCCCCGCCGTGATGCCGACGATGCCCACGAACAAGCACAGGCCGCCCTGGCTCATCAGCCAGTTGGCGGCGGGCGGGAAGCGGCCGAAGGTGGGGGACTTGGCGCGCAGCCAGCCGAAGACCAGCCCGAGGATGAGCGCGCCGCCCGAGGTGGTCAGGCCGATGTCGGCGCCCGCCACGGCGATGGTGGGAACGCCGATCAGGCCGCCGACGACGATGCCGAACGCGATGTAGGACATGTCGGTGGAGTCGCTGGATCGGTTGGGGTAGCCGAGTTGTCTGATCGCCGCCTCGACGTGTTCCTTGCCGCCCTGGATGGTGATCTCGTCGCCGCGGTGGATCGGGGTGGAGTCGCTCCAGGGCAGGGCGTGGCCGCCGCGCACCAGCTTGTTGACGAACACCTTGGGGGCGTTGGTGGCGAAGGCATCCCCGATGGACGTGCCGACGAGCTTCTTGTTGGTGATGACGATCGACAGGGTCTCGACCTCGTAGGTGAGCAGCCCGGGGTCGTCCACCTCGATGGCCTCGGGTTCGATGACGCCGAGGGCCACCAGGTCGCCGCGGCGGGCCGCCACCGTCACGACGTCCCCGTTGCGGATCACGGTGTCGGGCTTGGCGGGCAGCAGTGCGTCGCCGCGCCGCAGGTCGTGGAAGACCATGCGGTGGCCCGCCTCGCGGGCGCTCGACTCCAGGTCGGCGACGTCGCGGCCCACCGCGACCCCGCCGTCGATGCGGTAGGTGCGGCGCACCACCGAGTAGTACGCGGGTGAGACATCGGTCTCCTCGGCGACGCCGAGGCTGCGCTCCAGATCGTGGGCGCTGGCCTTGAGGTCCTTGGTGCCGACCATGCGGGGCGCGATGGACGACAGGAAGTATGCGGCCGCGGCCGTCCCGAACAGGTAACACACGGCGTAGCCCACCGCGATCTGCGACTGGTACTCCTTCACCGCGTGCGCCGAGACGTGCGGCAGGCCCGAGATCGCCGTGCCCGCGACGCCGATCACGGACGACTGGGTGAGGCCGCCCGCCAAAAGGCCCGCGCCCCAACCGGGGCCGTAGCCCAGGAGCTTGGACAGCACGATCACCACGCCCAGTCCGACGACGCAGGAGATCACCGCCATCAGCAGTTGCTTGAGGCCGTCACCCTTCAGGCCCGCGAAGAACTGCGGGCCCACGTTGTAGCCCAGGGCGAACAGGAACGCCACGAAGGCCACGGTCTTGACGAGGTCGGGGATCGCGACGTCGGCGATCAGCCCGACCAGCACGCCCGCCAGGAGGGTGCCCGTCACGGCCCCCAGGGTCAGGGACTTGTAGCGGAGCTTTCCGATGAAGAAGCCGATGGCCAGGGCCAGAAAGATCGCCAGCTCGGCGTGGGCATGGAGCGTGTCGGTGAACCATTTCCACATGCGCTCCCCCTCGTCACCCACCACTGTGGGGGAACCTATCGGAGTGAGGGGACCTCTACCACCAATTCAGTGACATAATGTGAGTGAAAATCTCCAAGGAATACTCCTGTGCAACTCTCACATGCAAGACTGACCTAACGCCACGGCGAGACTGCTGATAATCTGGCGCGCGTGTAGATCCTAAGCGCGCCAAAGGCTCGAGTGGAACGGCCTGGTGGATGCCGAAACACGCGCCGGTACAACCCCGCTGGCGCACGATGCGAGGACGCCGATGTCTGAACCCCCATCGCCTAACCCGCGCCCGGTTTACCGGGACAGCGTGCAGGCATCTCCCGCCGCGAGGCAGGAGGGTAATTTGCGGTCCCGTCTGCTGTGGATCGCCCTGGTTCCCGCGTTGGTCGTGTTCGTCGCGGGTGGTGGCGCCATCGCCTACATTCTCGCCGCGAAACTCACGTTGCGGGACAGCCAAACCCTGATCGCGATCGGCGCCGCGATCGTGGTGTCGATCGTCGCGATCGCGGTGGCGATCAGCCGGGCCAACGCCACGGCCGACGCCAACCGGGAGCGGGTCGACGCACTGCGCACCGCGCTTCCCCGTAATCCCGAGGACATCCAGATCCTCGTCGACCAGTGGCAGCGCGGCGAGCGCCCGGTCTCCTTGGGCGCCTTGCTTCCCCCGGCCCGCCAGGACGGCCTGGAGATCCTGGCCTCCGACCTGGACCGTTTCCGGCAGGTGGCCACGGCCGCGGTGACCCGGATGACGCCGATGTCCACTGGGGAGGTCAGTCCCGACCAGCGGGTCGGCGTGTTCGTCAACCTGGCCCGGCGCCTGCAATCCCTGGTGCACCGCGAGATCAAGCTGCTGGACGAGCTTGAGTCGCAAGTGGAGGACCCGGACCTGCTCAAGGGCCTGTTCGCCGTCGACCACCTGGCGACCCGGATCCGCCGTCACGCCGAGAACCTCGCGGTCCTGGGCGGCGCGGTGTCGCGTCGGCAGTGGAGCCGCCCCGTCAACATCTACGCGGTGCTGCGCTCGGCCGTCGCCGAGGTCGAGCAGTACTCGCGGGTCAAGCTGGTGCGCCCCATCGACGGCAACCTTCAGGGTTTCGCCGTGGCGGACGTGATCCACCTGGTGGCCGAGCTGGTGGAGAACGCCACGCGCTTCTCGCCGCCGCGCACCCAGGTGCTGCTGCGGGTGCAGCAGGTGACCGCCGGTCTGGCCGTCGAGGTGGAGGACCGCGGACTGGGTCTGCCCCGCGAGGAGCAGAACCGGATCAACGCCATGCTGTCCGAGCCCGACCAGATCGACATCGCCGAGCTGCTCAACGACGGCCGCATCGGCCTGTTCGTGGTGTCCACCCTGGCGCGCCGGCACGGCATCGCCGTCCAGCTGCAGACCAACATCTACGGCGGGACCCAGGCGGTCCTGGTGTTGCCGTACGCCCTGCTGGGCAACGACTCCGACAACACCGAGGTGCACCAGACGGTTCCGCTGGAGGCGCGCGAGATCGAGGTCGAGCCGCAGCAACCGGCGCAGCCGGCGGCGCTGGAGCAGCGGCCCGCGGAGATCGACGCGCAGGCCAGCCCGATGCCCACCCGGGTACCGGCCCCCGAGCCGACCGCCCCGCCGGCCCCGATGCCGC
>NZ_DASQPW010000104.1:0-3304 GCF_035643755.1 Stackebrandtia sp.
GACCGACTGGGAGGACTTCGGCGGGCCCGCGGGCGCGCCGCCCGCCGTGGCGGCCAACGCCGACGGCAGGCTCGAGGTCGTCGCGCCGGGCCCGGGCGGCGCCAACCTGGCGCACCGCTGGCAGACCTCGCCCGGCGGGGACTGGTCCGACTGGGACGGCGACTTCGGCTCCTTCACCGGCTCGGCGGCCACCGTGGCGCTGGGCGCCGGTGACCTGTTGCAGGTCATGGCGATCGCGCCCATGGGCCTGGCGCTGTCCAACCGTCCACAGTCGTCACCCAATGGCGGCTGGGACGACTGGCGCGCCTTCGGCGAATGGACCGACTGCGGCGCCGCCACGCTGGCCGCGAGCGCGGACGGACGGTTGGAGGCGTTCTTCATGCCGCCCGGCGGAGACGTGATCTACCACCGGTACCAAAAGGCCGACGGCTCCTGGAGCGACCGCGACGAGTTCGGTCCCGGCACCGCCACGGCCACCCCCAGCGCGTGCCTCGACGCCGACGGCCGGCTGCACGTCTTCACCGTCGCGCCCGACGGCACCGTCCACACCCGATCCCAGACGGAGGCGTCGGGCGGTTGGGGCGACTGGAAAACCCTGGAGGGAAAGGCGATCGCGCCGGTGCCCGCGGGCTCGGCGACCTGATCGTCAGTTGTCCGGGTCGGTCCTGGCGTCCCTGCCGCCGCCGTTGGCGTTGACGGCGTGGACGCTGAGGCAATCCAGCTCCCCGCTGTCGAAGACGGCCTGGGTGGTGCCGCCGTCGACGGTGGCCAGCACGTCGCCGTGGCAATCTCCCACCACATAGGAGGAGATCTCGGAGCCGCCGTCGTCGGACGGCGGTTCCCACATCGCCTGATAGCCCTGGTAGGTGTACCAGGCTTCGAAGTCGTTGGGGGCCGACGGAACCGGGCCGTGGCCGGGATGGCTGTGCGTCCCCGGGGAGTCGGTCGACGGTTCCATCGACAGGGGATCCTGGGTCTTACTGGGACTGTCGCTGCTGGACGACTTCGACGGCTTGTCGCTGGAGCTCGATTCCTCCGACGCCGGAGTGGTGCCGTCGTCGGAGGAATCGGCATGGCTCGACGGAGTATTGGCCTCGGCGGGTGCCCTGCCCCCGGCGAACGCCCACGCGGCCACCAACGCGACGGCGGCCAGTATCACCGCCACCACGACGCCCCGGATCACCATGGGGCCACCGAATTCGGACGCCGCGGGCTCCTCGGGGCTCTCGTCGGTGCTGGCCGCGGGGCGTTCGGGGATCGGCGGCCAGGGTGGGGGTTGGTCGGGGGCAACGCTCACCGGCCCCACGATAGCGAAGATCGTGTCGCCAGTCACACCCGGGATTCCCTGGCGGGACCGCGATCCCGCCCCGGTTCAGTCCGCGGCCAGGGCGTCGAACATGCCCGGACGGTAGGAGCCGCCCTTGTTGCGGACGATCACGCCGATCCGGTTGGCGGCGTTGATCATGGCGACCAGGTACACCAGGGCGCCGACCTGATCGTCGTCGAAGTGGGCGCGCACCGCGTCCCAGGTCTCGTCGGACACTCCACTGTGCGCATCGGCGAGCCGGGTGCCCTCCTCGGCCAGCGCCAGGGCCGCCCGTTCGGCGTCGGTGAAGACGCTCGACTCCCGCCAGGCGGCCACCAGGTTGATCCGGGTGGCGTCCTCTCCGGCCGCCGCGGCCTCCGTGGTGTGCACGTCGACGCAGAAGCCGCAGCCGTTGATCTGGCTGGCCCGCAGCTCCACCAGCTCCCGCAGGTTCTTGGGCAGCGTGGACTGCTCCAGAACCAGGGAGGCGCGGTAGAAGCGCTTGCCCACCTTGGCGGCGGTCGGGCTGTCGAACAGGTTGAAACGGGGTTCCATGATCTCGTGCCTTTCGGTAGGGACGTTGACGCCCATGAGATGCCGCCCGGCGCGGCCGCGTGACGGCCGCGCGCCGTGGCGACCGGCACACCACCGGGCTGTCACAAAACCGCGCGAGGCGGA
The DNA here is from genome assembly GCF_035643755.1 of Stackebrandtia sp. Lineage (NCBI taxonomy): Bacteria > Bacillati > Actinomycetota > Actinomycetes > Glycomycetales > Glycomycetaceae > Stackebrandtia > Stackebrandtia sp. Next base: position 1,985 of record NZ_DASQPW010000104.1, read on the forward strand.
GTCTGATGGGAAACGCCGCAGACAGGAGCCAAGACATGCCCGACGCCGCACCGCACCGCCTCGATCCCGCGACGGAGACCTTCGTGGCGCACCGTGACCTGCTGTTCACCGTCGCCTACGAGATGCTCGGCTCGGCCGCCGACGCCGAGGACGTGCTGCAGGAGACCTGGCTGCGCTGGTCGACCGTCGACCTCGACACCGTGCGCAACCAGCGGGCCTACCTGGTGCGCGTCACGACCCGCCAGGCGCTGATCCGCCTGCGGACCTTGGGAAGGCGTCGGGAGTCCTATGTAGGACCGTGGCTGCCCGAGCCGCTGCTCACCGCCCCCGATGTCGCCGCCGACGTCGAGCTGGCCGACAGCGTGTCGATGGCGATGCTGCTGGTGTTGGAGACCCTCGCCCCGATCGAGCGCGTGGTCTTCGTGCTGCGCGAGGTCTTCGACGTGGGGTACGACGAGATCGCCGCGGCGGTCGACAAGACCCCGGCGGCGGTGCGTCAGATCGCGCACCGCGCCCGCTCCCACGTGGCGGCCCGCCGCCCCCGCGCCGAGGTGTCGGCCACCGAATCGCGCGAGGTCGTCGCGGCGTTCCAGCGGGCGGTGCGAACGGGCAACCTTCGGGACCTGCTCGACACCCTGGCCCCCGACGCGGTGCTGCTGACCGACGGCGGCGGCATCGCGCGCGCCGCCCTGGAACCGATCGTGGGCGCCCAGGCGGTGGCGGCGGTCGTCGGCAGGGTCCGCCCGTCGATGACTCTGCGCCAGGTCAACGGCTACCCCGCGCTGGTGGTCTGGCGCGGCGACGCGGTCGACACGGTGCTGGCGCTGCGCGTCGACGACGGGCGCGTCGCCGGACTGTACGCCGTCCGCAACCCCGACAAGCTGTCCCGCATGGGCGCTGAGACCCCGCTGCGGCGTTGACGAATAAGTCGACGCCTGTCGATGTTGGCATGGGTCGATACCCCCGTCGCCGTCGTAGGGAGCCCCCCGTGACTTACCGTCCCGTAGCGTTGCTGGCGGGGCTGATCCGCGCCCAGGTTGCCGTCGTTGGGAGCCCCCCGTGACTTACCGCCAGCTCGCCACCCGCCCCGTCCTGACCTGGGCTCTGGTCGCCGTCGGCGCGCGGCTGCCCGTGGCGGCGGCGCCGCTGGCCCTGGTGTTCCTGGTGCGGCAGCGCGACGGCGGCTACGCGATCGGGGCGGGACTCGGAGCGTCCTATGTGGTGGGCGAGGTGATCGGCGCGGTGGTGCTCGGCTCGCGGCTGGCCCCTGATCGCGCCCGCCGCCAGCTCGCGGCGGGGCTGGCGGTCGGCGCGGCGGCG
>NZ_DASQPW010000105.1:0-2157 GCF_035643755.1 Stackebrandtia sp.
CGATGACCGTACGTCGCAAGATCCCCAGAGTCCAGACGTCTGCACTCGTCCGCACCCGTATGGCCACGCCCGGCCACGAGAGCAGGCGTCTAGTGTCCTGTCCGTGCACGACGATGATCTTGATCCGGAGCACGGCCGGCCACTCTCACAGCAGCTCGCCGACCGGCTCGAAGCGCGGATCTTAAGCGGCGAGCTCGCACCGCACCGCCCGGTACCGTCCGAGACCCAGCTCGCGCAGGCGTATCCGGTGTCGCGGGACACGATCCGCCGTGCCGTACGAGAGCTGCGGGCCCGTGGGCTGGTGTACACCGTGCAAGGCAAAGGCAGCTACGTCACACCGCCGGAGGACCGGCCTCAGGCGTGAGCCGCTAGCACGGCCTCGGCACACGGCGGGCACATCGGCACCTCGACCTCACCTGTCAACGCCGTCCGGTACCGCATGATCTCAGCCGCACTCACCGGAGTGTCGCCCTGGCACAGCTCGCGGCCCTTGTGGTTATGCAGGCAAAGGCAGTGGCAGGACTGCTCCGGCTCGCCGGGGACGAGGACGAAGTCCGCGCGCGTCGCGGTGAGGGCGCCTGCGAGTTGCCGCATCACCTCACTCACGTGCTGTGCCTGCTGCTCGGCGATCGCCTGGAGCCCGCTGAACAGTTCGTTGAGCGGGCGCATCGCCTCTCGCATCCGCTCGATCTGCTCGGCACTCGCGGCTTCGCGTTCGGCGCGGCTCCGCATGCGGGGGGTCCACTGCATCACGTCCGGGCCGCGCTCCCAGTTCTCCAGAGCGCGCTCGATGCGGGCGAGGGTGTGTTCCGTAGACTCTGTCATGTCGACTCCTAGGGTCGGCCAGCCCCCGGACGTTTGCCCGTCGCGGGGGCGCTTACGTTGATGGTGCCACGCCCGCTATGCCTTCACGTGATGCTGGATGCACCACGTGTCTACCGTGATCGCGGCCGTCAGCGCCCGGACATCATCCAGCGTCGTCCCGGCCGGAGCATCGCTGAACTTCTTGGCCACCCCACGCAGCGCCGCCACGTCACTGAGCGCGGCGAACGCCCTGGCCGCCTGGGCGTGCACGTACTTCTTGTCCTTCGGGTCGGTCGCCTTGGCCGCCTCCTTGCAGGCGTCCATCGTCGACCCGTCGTAGGTGGGTGTGGCCGCAGGGGTGGGGGTCGGCGGAGGCGGTGCTGCCGCCTTGGTGGCGGACCCGCAGCCGGCGGCGAGCGTGAGCATGGCTGCGGCGAGGATGACGTTGCGCATGGGGGTGTTCCTTCCGTCGTGGTGAGACGCGGTGTGGCGGCTCAGTGGTGGCCGGGGGGTGTGGCCGGATGTGGCGGCAGAGAGGACGTAACACCCGAGGTCACAGCCGCGATCCGTCCGACGCGAAAGCCAGCTCGAAAACCGCGAACGGATACTCAAGCTCGTCCAGCTCCAGCCGGTTCGACCCGCCGATCTGGTGGAGCACGACCCGCCGCTCGTTGGCGAAGGTCCGCTCGATCTGGACCGCCTCGTAGATCTGGCCGAGCAGTCTGACCCGGTCCCCCTGCTTCAGGTCGATCACCGAGACCAGCCGAACGGCTGCTTCGTCGCTGTCGATGCCCAGCAGGCGGCGCAAGACACGCATACGGAGCCTCTCAGCCATCGTGGGCCTCCGCTGGGGCGTCCAGAGCGGCAATGCTGTCGCAGGGCCACGGCACCGCATAGTCGGGGTAGTCGCGCTCCGAGCAGTACTCGCAGTCGCCTGTGTTGACGTTCCGGACGTGCAGCTGCCGCTCACGCTCGACGGCGGCCTCGGCCTTGTCCCTCTGGCGCCGGAGCTCCTCGCCGAGGGCTTCCAGGGCCTTGACGCGGTTGCCCAGCCGGCCGATCTCCCCGTGGGCCCGCTCCATCTCCTCATCCCGAACCGACTCGGTGAGGTACCGCGTGATCTGCTCGCCCCAGGTCGTCGCGAGGCGGACTGCTTCCTCGCCTTCAGCGAGGCCCCCGTTGGAGATCGGGTGCATGTATGCCCAGTCGGCGGCGGCCTCGGCGTAGCGGCCGCGTAGCTCGTCCTCAGTGGCCATCGTGGGCCTCCGCTGGGGCGTCCAGGGGAGTGAACCGCTCGACCAGTTCGGATTCGGTCAGATACCGGTCCGCGCCGTCATAGAAGCCGACAGGCTT
>NZ_DASQPW010000106.1:0-27459 GCF_035643755.1 Stackebrandtia sp.
GCGCAGTTGGAGCAGGCCGGTCACGGCGACGAACGTGGCGGCGGTGATGTGGATGCTGAGGGCCGTCGCCAGGCCGCCGCCGTAGGAAACCACGACGCTGGCGTCGCAGATCGGGCTCGCGGTCATGGCCAGCAGGGCCCAGCCCAGGGCCTTGGGCTGCCGGGCGTACAGCAGGGCGAGGGTGAGGAGGCCGAGCCCGAGGTCGCGGCCGCCCTTGACCTTCAAGAAGGCGGTGCCGTCCGCGCCGGGCACGCTGGAGGCGGGCAGTCCGAAACCGGCGGCGGCGCCGTGCGGGTCGAACAGGAAGTCGATGGCCATGTACAGGAGGAAGGCGGCGAGGAGGAGGGTGAGGACGTTGGCGACGCGCTTGAGGGTCATGGGGGTTCCTGCTTTCCATAGTTTTTCTAGCGTTGCTAGGGGTGCTGTCGACACTAGCGCAAGCGTTGCTTGATTGTCTAGCGGTGCTAGAATTTCTTGCGTGACTACGACCACCCGCAAGGAACGCGAGCGCGCCGCCCGCCACCAACTCATCATCTCGACGGCCCGCGAACTGGCCGAGGCCGAAGGCTGGGGCGCCGTGACCACCCGCAAGCTGTCCGACCGCATCGAATACAGCCAGCCGGTGCTGTACAGCCACTTCAAGGGCAAACGCGCCATCATGGACGCCGTCGCTATCGAGGGCTGCGAAGAACTCGCCGCCGCGATGCGCCGCGCCCGGCAGTCCGCCGACAACACCGAGGACGCCCTGTCCGCGGCGGCCGGCGCCTACATGGACTTCGGCCGCCGATGCCCGGCCACCTTCGACGCCATGTTCACCCTCCCCGGCGACCTGCCCTTCGGCCCCGACGCCCCCCAGCCGCTCAGGGACGCCTTCGCCGAGCTGTACGCGGTCTTCGCTCCCCTCGCGGCCCACCGCGACCCGACGGTCTTCACCGAGGTCGGATGGAGCGCCGTTCATGGGGTCGCCGTGTTGGACCGAGGCGGGCGACTTCCCGCCGAGTACACCGAGGAGCGGCTGTCCATACTGGTGGATCAGCTCATGGCGGCCTTCGGAACCGGCCACGATTCATGAGGGGGAGGGGTGCCGTTTCGGGGGCCATGCGGCTCACTTGCCGTTCTCGGGCTCCCAGCGCAGCAGGTCGCCGGGCTGGCATTCGAGGGCCTCGCAGAGCGCGACGAGCGTCGCGAAGCGCACCGCCTTGGCGCGGCCGTTCTTGAGCACCGCCAGGTTGGCGGGCGTGATTCCCACGCGGTCGGCGAGCTCGCCCACGGACATCTTCCGTTTGGCCAGCATCACGTCGATGTCGACGGCGATCGGCATCAGATCACCTCGTCCAGCTCGGCGCGCATCCGCGAGGCTTCGACGTCGCGGGCGACGGCCTGGGCGAGCAGCATCCGCAGCACGAGCACGATGAGCGCGACCCCCAGGATGCCCACGCCGATCCCGGCCATGATGACGGTGACACCCGGGTCGGCGCGCTGGTCCGGCGCGTTGATGGCCGTGACCGTGAACCACAGCAGGGCGGCCGCCACGATCGCGCCGATGACGAGGTCGACGTAGCGGAACGCGGCGTGGGAGAACACGGTTCCGCGCCGCACCATCGTCACCAGCCGCCACACGCTGACCAGGACGACCTGGACCGTGATCATGCCCAGGAACGTGATCACGCGAAACGCGGTCAGCGGGAGCTTCCCGTCCTCCGGGTCGGCGCCCGACGCCAACGTCCACACCATCCCCGCCTGTATCAACACGGTCCCGACGAACACCACCGCGAGCACGACGCGCAGCGCGCCGACTGTCAGCTTTCCCATGGCCCATCCTTCCATCGAGTTGCGATAATAATCTATCGAATATCGATAGATTAGGCAAGCCCTGGGGCGGGGCCAATAGTTACGACAAATTAATTAATGTATTGTTAGCATCCATGGGCGAGACGGAACCATCGGCAAAGGACGCCACCGAGATCGCGGCGGCGCTGCGCCTGGTCGTGGGTCGGATCGCGCGGAAGGTGCGGGCCGCCAAGAACGCCGTGGAGGGCCTGGCCCTGTCCGAGGCCTCCGTGCTGGCGCGGCTGGACCGGGACGGCCCGGGTTCGCCGGGGTCGCTGGCGGAGCAGGAGGGGGTGCGGCCGCAGGCCATGGCCGCCACCCTGGCCGCGCTGGAGGAGCGCGGGCTGGTGAGCCGGGGGCCGGACGCCTCCGACCGGCGACGCGCCGTGATGGCGGTGACGCCGGCGGGGCGAAAGACCGTGGCGGACCGCCGCTCGGTGTCCGTGCGGCGGCTGGCCGCCGCCATCACGCAGGAGTTCACCCCGGACGAGCGGGGCGAACTGCTCGCGACGGTGGAGCTGCTCGACCGGCTCGCGGAGCGCCTGTGAGCCTCCGGCGCCCGGGCGGGATCGCCGAGGGTGCCCCGGACGGGCGGTACAAGTGGGTCGCGTTGTCCAACACCACCATGGGCGTGCTGATAGCCACCATGGACAGTTCGATCGTCATCATCTCCCTGCCCGCCATCTTCCGCGGCATCGGCCTGGATCCGTTGGCGCCCGGGAACATCGGATATCTACTGTGGATGATTCTGGGCTACATCCTGGTCTCCGCGGTCCTCGTGGTCGCGCTCGGCCGCCTCGGCGACATGTTCGGCCGGGTCCGGATGTACAACATGGGCTTCGTGATCTTCTCGTGCGCCTCGCTGGCGCTGTCGCTCGATCCGTTCAAGGGCGGCGCGGGAGCGTTGTGGCTGATCGGGTTCCGGGTCGTGCAGGCGGTCGGTGGCTCCATGCTGACGGCGAACTCGGCCGCGATCCTCACCGATGCCTTCCCCGCCAGGCAACGCGGCATGGCCCTGGGCATCAACCAGATCACGGCGCTGGCCGGCCAGTTCCTCGGGCTGCTCGCCGGCGGCGTGCTCGCCACCATCGACTGGCGCGCCGTGTTCTGGGTCAGCGTCCCCATCGGCGTGGTCGGCACCATCTGGTCGTATCGGAGCCTGCGCGAGATCGGCTCCCACAGGGCGGGCCGCGTCGACTGGGTCGGCAACCTCGCCTTCAGCGTGGGCGCCGGCGCCATCCTGGCCGCCATCACGTACGGCATCCAGCCCTACGGCGGACGGTCGACGGGTTGGACCAACCCCTGGGTGCTCGGCGGGCTGGGCACCGGGGCCGCGCTGCTCGTCGCGTTCTGCGTCGTGGAGAGCCGGATCGCCGACCCGATGTTCCGGCTCGGCCTGTTTCGCGTCCGCGCGTTCGCCGCGGGAAATCTGGCCGCGCTGCTGACCGCGATCGCCCGCGGCGGCATGCAGTTCATGCTGATCATCTGGTTGCAGGGCATCTGGCTGCCGCTGCACGGCTACGCCTACGAAAGCACTCCACTGTGGGCGGGCATCTTCATGCTGCCGCTGACCCTCGGCTTCCTGCTCGGCGGCCCGACCTCCGGGTATCTGTCCGACCGCTTCGGCGCGCGGCTGTTCTCCACCACCGGCCTGACCCTCGTGGCCGTCGCGTTCGTCGGACTGCTCCTGCTGCCGGTCGATTTCCCGTACCCCGTGTTCGCGGCCCTGTTGCTGCTCAGCGGCTTCGGCCAGGGGATGTTCTCCGCGCCGAACACCTCGGCGATCATGGGAAGCGTGCCGCCCGAACAGCGCGGGGTGGCCTCCGGCATGCGCTCGACGTTCCAGAACTCCGGAACCGCGTTGTCGATCGGGCTGTTCTTCTCGCTGATGATCTCCGGCCTGGCCGGGTCGCTTCCGCACGCGCTCGGCAGCGGCCTGCGGGCGCAGGGAGTGGACGCGGGCACCGCCGGACAGGTGGCGGGGCTGCCGCCGGTGAGCACGCTGTTCGCCACGTTCCTCGGCCACAACCCCATCGGGCATCTGCTCGGCCCCAGCGGGGTACTCGACGACCTGCCCGCCAGCAACGTGGCAACCCTGACCGGGACGCGCTTCTTCCCCCAACTCGTGTCGGGACCGTTCCACCATGGACTCGTCACCGTCTTCACCGTCGCCGCGGTGATGACCGTGGTCGGCGCGGCCGCCTCGGCGCTGCGCGGACGCCACCACAAAGCCGGATCGGATGAGCCGACCGACGCGAAGAAAGGACAGAAAGAATGGCGAAAAGCGCACTCCTCGTGATGGACGTGCAGCGGGCCATCGTGGGCCGCATCAACGAGGACGGTTACCTGCGGCGGCTGCGCCGCGCGATCGACGCCGCTCACGCGGCCGACGTCACGGTGATCCACGTGGTCGTCGGCTTCCGCGCCGGACACCCGGAGATCAGCGCCCGCAACAAGACGTTCAGCGCGATCCCGGGCACCACCGGGTTCGCCGACGGCGATCCCAACGCCGAGATCCACCCGGACGTCGCCCCCGCGCCCGGCGACATCGTCGTCACGAAGAAGCGCGTCAGCGCCTTCGCCGGCAGCGACCTCGACATGGTGCTTCGGGCGGGCGACATCGACAGCCTCGTGCTGACCGGGCTGGCCACCAGCGGCGTGGTGCTGTCCACGCTGCGTCAGGCCGCCGACCTGGACTTCGGCCTCACCGTCCTGGCCGACGGCTGTCTCGACCCCGACCCCGAGGTGCACCGGGTGCTCACGGAGAAGGTCTTCCCCCGGCAGGCCGACGTCCTCACCGTCGAGGAGTGGGTCACCGCCATCTCGACGTGATCGATCAGCGCGGGCCGCTGCCGTATTCGCCCAGGCCGTCGGCGAGCTGGCCGTAGGCCCGGTCGGCGGCGTCGTGGAGCCGGGCGACGAGCCGCTCGCGGTCCTCGGCGGCCAGCAGGCCGCGCAGCGCGGTGAGGAAGATCGACCGGTGGGTCCACCACAGGGTGCGGGCGACGATTCCGGGCACCGGGTCGGCGTCGTCCGCGCCCGTCGTTTCGGCGATCGCGGCGGTGACGGCCGCGGCGCCGGACTCCCATCCGGCGGTGAGGCGCTCCTGGAGCGCGGGGCTGTGCCGCAGGATCTTGGCGACGGCGAGCAGGTCCCGGTTGCCGCCGGCGACGTGGTTGTCGATCAGATTGGTCGTCAGCGCGCGGAACACGTCGAGGACGCCGACGCCGGGCGGGCGCTGTGTGATGCCCGCGATCAGCTGTTTGAGGCCGTCCTCGCGGTCGGCGAACGCGAGGTCCTCCTTGGTGGGGAAGTGGTTGAAGACGGTCTTTTCGGAGACGTCGGCGGCGGCGGCCACCTCGGCGACGGTGACGGAGTCGAAGCCGCGCTCGGCGAACAGCCGCCGGGCGGTGGCGGCGATGGCCTTGCGGGCGGCGAGCTTCTTTCGGGCCCGCAGTCCCTCGGTCTTGGCGCTTGGCATGGCTACACTCTATAGCGGCTGAAAAGTTTCAGTGACTGTAATGAAGTGCTATGGTGGGTCGGCATGCGAGGCGAGAGGGAGAACGGATGAGCGGATACGTGCTGGAGTTCGGCCAGATCGATCGGGGCCAGGCCGCGGTCGTCGGCGGCAAGGGGGCGCACCTGGGGGAGCTGTCGCGGATCGACGGCGTCAGCGTGCCCGCCGGGTTCTGCGTCACGACGGACGCGTTTCAGCGGGTCATGGCCGACGCCGCGGTCGACGAGCCGATCGACCGGCTGTCGCGGCTGAGCGCCGACGACCGCGAGGACATCGGCGAGCTCGGCGCGGACATCCGCGCGGCCATCGAGAAGACCGCCATTCCCGACGACGTGGCGGCGCCGATCGTCGAGGCGCTCGGGCGGTTCGGCGCCGACGGCGGCTACGCCGTCCGTTCCAGCGCGACGGCCGAGGACCTGCCGACGGCCTCCTTCGCGGGCCAGCAGGACACCTACCTCAACGTGACGGGAACGGCGGCGGTCCTCGAACACATCGGACGGTGCTGGGCGTCGCTGTTCACCGACCGGGCCGTGACCTACCGCCTGCGCAACGGCTTCGAGCATCGCCGGGTGGGCATGGCCGTGGTCGTGCAGCGGATGGTCGCCGCGGAGGCGGCGGGCGTCCTGTTCACCGTCGACCCGGTCACGTCCCACCGCGGGATCACCTCCATCGAGGCCACCGTCGGCCTCGGCGAGGCACTGGTCTCCGGACTGGTGAACCCCGACGTCTACCAGGTGCGCGGCGGCGACATCGTCGCCAAGACGGTCGGCGCCAAGCAGCTGGCCGTTCACGCCCTGCCCGGCGGCGGCACCCGGCAGCACACGATCGGCTCGGCACAACGGGAACGGCCGGTGCTGACCGATGCCCAGATCGTGCGGCTGTCCGCGCTGGGCCGCCAGATCGAGGCGCATTTCGGTCGCCCCCAGGACATCGAGTGGTGCCTGGCCGACGACGCCTTCCACATCGTCCAAAGTAGGCCGATCACGACGCTGTTCCCCATCCCGGACGCCGGCGACGACGCCAACCACGTCTACATTTCGGTGGGGCATCAGCAGATGATGACCGACGCCATGAAGCCGCTGGGGCTTTCCTTCTGGCAGTTGACGACTCCCCGCCCGATGGCCGAGGCCGGAGGGCGGCTGTTCGTCGACGTCACCCCGATCCTGGGCGCCGCGCGGACCCGCGCCGACCTTCTCGGCATGGTGGGCAGGTCAGATCCGCTGGTCGAGGACGCGCTGCGCACCGTCCTGGATCGCGGCGACTTCATCCCGCCGGTCGCCGACGAGGAGTCCACCTGGTCCCTGCCGGGCAGCGACGCGCCGACCCCGATCGAGACCGACCCGGCCATCGTCGACGAACTGATCGAGTTCAGCCGCGCCTCCGTCGCCGCCACGAAGCGCCGGATCGAGACGAAATCGGGGCCCGGGCTGTTCGAGTTCATCCTGGACGACATACAGGAGCTGCGGCGCGTCCAGTTCGATTCGCGCAACATTCAGGCGGTCATGGCGGGCATCGACGCCACCTGGTGGCTCAACGAGCACCTGGGCGAGTGGCTGGGGGAGAAGAACCCGGCGGACGCCCTCACGCTGTCGGTCCCGAACAACGTCACCTCGCAGATGGGACTGGCGCTCCTGGACGTCGCGGACGCGATCCGCCCGCATCCCGAGGTCGTGGCCCATCTGCGCGAATCCGCCGACGACGACTTCCTCGACGGACTGGCCACACTCGATGGTGGGCCGCAGTCCCGCGACGCGATCCGCGAATACCTGGACACCTACGGCATGCGCTGCGTCGGCGAGATCGACCTCACCCGGCCGCGGTGGAGTGAGCGCCCGTCCGCGCTGTTGCCCATGATCCTCGCCAACATCGACAACTTCGCGCCCGGCGCCAGCCGCCGCCGCTTCGAACAGGGGCGGCGCGAGGCGGCGCGCAAGGAGCGGGAGCTGCTGGAGCGCCTGCGTTGTCTGCCGGACGGGGAGGACAAGGCCGCCGAGACCAAGCGGGTCATCGACCGGGTGAGAACGTTCATCGGGTACCGGGAGTATCCGAAGTACAGCATGATCAGCCGCTACTTCGTCTACAAGCGGGCGCTGCTCGGCGAGGCCGAGCGCCTGGCGCGCGCGGGCGTGCTCGCCGAGCGCGACGACGCGTTCTTCCTGACGTTCCAGGAATTCCACGAGGCCGTGCGCACGAACCGGGTCGACCGCGAGCTCATCCGCCGCCGCGCCGACGAGTTCGCCGCCGACGAGGCGCTCACGCCGCCCCGGGTGCTCACATCGGACGGCGAGGCCCTCACCGGTGCGTATCGGCGCGACGACCTGCCGGTAGGCGCGCTGGTCGGACTGCCGGTGTCGGCCGGGACCGTCGAGGGCCGGGCCCGCGTCATCCTCGACATGGCGCAGGCCGACCCCGAACCGGGCGACATCCTGGTCACGACCCACACCGACCCCAGCTGGTCGCCCCTGTTCGTCGCGATCGCGGGCCTGGTGACCGAGGTCGGCGGCCTGATGACCCACGGCGCGGTCATCGCGCGGGAGTACGGACTTCCGGCCGTCGTCGGGGTGGAGCACGCCACGCGGCTGATCAGGGACGGGCAGCGGATCCGCGTCAACGGAGCCGACGGCTACGTGGAGATCCTGGCGTGATCGCCGATATTCGGGTGGCGGATTCGCGCGGCAGTGGTTATCTTCGGTCTACACGTGAAAGGAGGTGGTCCACACAGTGAGTGCTAAATGGACTCGTGAGGTGGTCGCGCGCTAGTCGCCGCGCAACCGATTCGTATGACGGACCGGTCGCCTGGCGTCGCGAATCCGTTGCCGAGACTCACGTCCGGCGGCGGTAGGCGAATACCACGTGACCACCGGAGCCCCCGGGCGTCGTGCCCAGTCCAACACGACACGGACCGCTTCCTTTGGACAAGGTCCAGCCCGGGGGCTTCTTCATGCCCGCGTCACCGATCGCGGTCGGCGCCGATGGCGATGCCGACGATCACGCAGGTTTCGCTTCCGTGGTTGCGCCAGGCGTGCCGGGTGCCGTTTTGGACGACCACGTCACCCGCCCGCAACACGGCCCGTTCGCCGCCGTCGAGGTCGAGCGTGATCTCGCCCGACACGACCATGACGTAGTCCAGGCTGTCGGTGGTGTGCATCCCGGGGGTGCCGCGCTCCATCGCGGCCATCGCGCCCGGCATCCGGCGTTCCAGCTCGGCGGCGGCCGCGGCCACGTCGAGGTCCGGGGGCGGGACGATGTCGCCGGGCGGGATGGTGTTGATCATGAAGCGCGACCCGTTTCGGGGCGGGAAGTGCGCCTCGGCGGGGCGCGGGGAGCCGTCGTCGGGGAAGGTGGGCCGCTCGTCGCGGCCCCACAGGCGAAAGGCGGCGCAGCCGGGCATCAGCTCGGAGGTGATGGGCTCGACGTCGCGGTCGTCGACGACGCGGGCCCTGCCCCGGGAGTCGTGCCCGGTGACCACTCGGCGAATCTTCATGTGTCCCATCCGATCTCCGTAGGATACTGTGGCGTATGGATACGGTAGCGTATCTTTTCTCCTCGAGATCGTCAATACGCGGGCGTATCCTGTTGCCCGTGGTGAACGAATCGACCCGACTGTCCGCCCGGGACTGGGCGCGGGCCGCGCTGACGGCGATCGCGAACGGCGGGCTGGCCGCGGTCGCGGTCGAACCGCTGGCGCGCACGCTCGGCGTGACCAAGGGCAGCTTCTACGCGCACTACCGCAACCGGGACGAGCTGATCGCCGCGGCGCTGGAGGAGTGGGTGCGCGGTCATTCCGCCGCGGGGCTCGCCGAATTCGCCGCGATCGCCGACCCGGCGCGGCGGCTGCGCGAGCTGCTCACCGTGGTCGTGCAGTCCGTCCAGCCGCTGGCGCCGTCGGTGCACCTGAGCCTGCTGGGCGCGCGCCACGACCCCCGCGTCAGGGACGCGGTGAGCGAGGTGAACCGGGCGCGGCTGGAGCTGTTGGACCGCACCTACCGCGAGCTCGGCCTGTCGCCCGACCGGGCGGCGTCGCGGGCGCGGGTCGCCTACGCGACCATCCTCGGGCTGTCGCACCTGGCGCAGACCGACCCTGACGGCCCGCACTCCGCGGCGCTCGCCGACGAGGTGACCGCGGTCTTCCTGCCGTCGTGACGGCTCAGGCCGCCGACTCGGTTCGGCCGCCGCGCGGCGCGAGGACGGCGGGGAACGCCAGCATCCCCAGGTTCGGGACGACCTTGAAGGCGATGTCGCCCGGGCAGCCGGGCAACATCTGGGGAATCATCGCCCCGGCGAACAGCGCGGCGCGGTGGCGCGCGGTCCAGCCGCCGAGCGCCACCCAGCGCCGGGCCACGAACAGGGCGCCGACGGCCAGGAGTACGGCAAGCACGGGTATCGCGATCGCGGCGAAGCCGGGCAGGACGTCGGCGCTGTCGGAGGCGATCAGGATCGCGAACCAGGCCGCCGAGCCCACCAGCGCCGTGGCGAACACCACCCACGCCCGCGACCACAAAGCCGATCGTCGGGAGTGGATGGACGGCGATGGTGTTGTGGTACGTGTTCGGCCCGTTCGTGGTGAAGGACATGAGCCCGATGAGGACCATCGACGCGACGTACACGACCGCGCAGGTCGTGGTGCCCAGCTCCGTGAGCCAGGGGGTGGTGCGGTGCGCGGGGAACAGCGTTTCCGTCGACAGGATCGGCAGCGCGATGCTCCACAGGCAGTGGTATCCGGCGTTGAACAGCGCGTACGTCCACGGCACCGATCCCCGCGCCCCCAACGGATGCTCGGACAGCCCTTCCTCCACAATGGCGTAGACGAGCCCGAACGGCGGCATCGCGGGCCACCCGCCGCCGGTGCGGCGGGCGAGGTCGCGGGTCAGCGGCGCGCCGCGGCCGCACAGCGCGATCGGGAACGGGATTCCGGCGATGGTGCTGAGGGCGGTGCTGCCGAACCGCAGCTCGGCCACGGCGGGCGCCAGCACCAGCAGCGTCACCACGGGCCAGCTGCGTCGGGGGTTCGCTCAGTCATAGGTCTTGTCGCCGTCGTCGCCGGATTCGGTTGTGGCGCGGTGGAATCGCTCGCGTAGAGCGGTGAGTTGCCGGGCCTCGTCGGGCATCCACCCGGCCAGGAAGGTCTGGAAACGCTTGACGCCGAAGGCCAGCAGCCGCCGCAGCTCTCGCCTTCCCTTGGGGGTCTGGCTGACCAGCACGGACCTGCGGTCGTGGGGCGCGGGGTCCATGCGCACCAGCGCGTCGTCCTCCATGGCCCGCAGCCGGCGGGACACCACCGACTGGTGCACCTCCAGCCCCCGGCTCACCTTGCTCGGAAGGGGGGAACGCTCGAGCGCCCGTCCCGGGAATTCTAAAAATGAGTTGTGTTGATTAAATTGGTCGCGAGACCTAAAGTTGACACGATTTATTTATAGAAAGAGCGATGCCATGAACACCGTTACTCAGACCCTGCGGGTGGTGCACGGGCGCCAGGAGGTGGACCTCGACGCCGCCGGCAAGGCGGTCACCGACCTGCTCGTCGCCCTGGGGCGCGATCCCATGTCGGAACACCTGATCGACACGCCGCGGCGGGTGGCCGAGGCGTACTCGGAGCTGCTGACGCCGCGGGAGTTCAACCTGACCACGTTCCCCAACGACGAGGGGTACGACGAGCTGGTGCTGGCCCGCGACATCCCCGTCCAGTCGTTGTGCCAGCACCACCTGTTGCCGTTTCACGGGGTGGCCCACGTCGGATATCTGCCCGGGGACCGTATTCTCGGGCTGTCGAAGTTGGCCAGGGTGGTCGAGCTGTTCGCGCGCGACCTTCAGGTGCAGGAGCGTTTGACGAAGCAGATCGCCGACTGGCTGCAGGAACACCTGGCGCCGCAGGGCGTCGGCGTGGTGATCGAGGCGGAGCACATGTGCATGTCGCTGCGGGGCGTGCGGGCCACCGGTTCGCGCACCATGACTTCGGCGCTGCATGGGCAGCTGAGGCAGGACGCGCGTTCGCGGCAGGAATTCTTTTCGCTCACCGGGGTTAACGGCTGACGTCTACAAAGGAGTGCCAATGTCCACCGATCAGACCTTCGTCATCGTGGGTGCCAGTCTCACCGGCGCCAACGCGGCACAAGCATTGCGCGAGGCGGGTTTCGCCGGTCGCGTCGTCCTGATTGGAGACGAGACCGAGCGGCCGTACGAGCGGCCGCCGCTGTCCAAGGGATACCTGCTCGGCAGCGAGGAGCGCTCGAGCGTCTTCCTGCACGACGCCGAGTGGTACGCCCAGAACGCGATCGACCTGCGCCTGGGCCGCCGCGCCGTGGAGCTGGACCGCGCCGCCCACGTCGTCAGGCTGGACGACGGCGAGGAGCTCGCGTACACGAAACTGTTGCTGGCCAACGGTGCCAGCCCCCGGATCCCCGAGTTGCCCGGTTCGCGGCTGGACGCGGTGGTGAGCGTGCGCCGGATCGCCGACACCGACAGGCTCCGCGACGCGCTGAACGCCGGGGCGCGCGTCGTCGTGGTGGGCGCGGGGTGGATCGGCCTGGAGACCGCCGCCGCGGCTCGCGAGAAGGGTTGCGAGGTAACGGTATTCGAACCGCAGCCGACGCCGCTGCACGCGGCGCTCGGCGAGGAGATGGGAAACTTCTTCGCCGACCTGCACCGCGGCCACGGCGTGGATCTGCGGCTGGGCAACGGGATCAGCGAGATCCGTGAGGCCGACGGACACTGCGTCGTCGTGGGCGACGACGGCTCGGAGGTGGCGGCCGACGTGGTCATCATGGCGGTGGGCGCGCGCCCCAACACCGAGCTGGCCGAACAGGCGGGCCTGCCGGTCGACAACGGCGTGCTCGTCGACCGGTCACTGCGCACCGACGACGCGGACGTGTTCGCCGCCGGCGACGTCGCCAACCCGGTGCACCCGGCGTACGGGCGGCGGGTCCGGGTCGAGCACTGGGACAACGCGATCCACGGTGGACAAGCCGCCGCGCGGGCGATGCTCGGCGAGACCGTTTCCTACGACCGCCTTCCGTACTTCTTCACCGACCAGTACGACGTCGGCATGGAGTTCTCCGGCTGGTTCCCGCCCGGCGGCTACGACACCGTCGTCACCCGCGGAGACGTTGCGGGCCAGGCGTTCTACGCGTTCTGGCTGTCGGAAGGACGCGTCGTCGCCGCCATGCACATCAACCTGTGGGACGACGGCATCGACCCGGCCAAGGCGCTCATCGTCGACGGCGGCACCGTCGACGCGAAGCGCCTGGCCGACCCCGCGGTGCCGCTGGAGGAGGTACTTGGCGCCACGGACTGACCCCGCAAGACGCCGCCGATGCGCGCCCACGCCAGCCACCAGGAGGTGGGCTCCGCGGAGTCGATGTCGGCAATGGCGGAACGGAATGTGAACCGCCACAACGATGCGGGATTGACGAGCGACCAGATGGCATTCGCGACGCACACGATGAGCAGGAAGACGCCGAAGACGTAGTGACCGTTCGAATGGGTCTGGGTCAAGCCTTCGATCACGTGATCAGGCGTGCGTGTCGGGGTGTATACCTCGACTGATCTGCGGCTACTCCAGGCAGTCGATGAGAGTCTCTTGTAGACTTCCCAGCCACAGATAGACCCGGGCCATGGACTGGCGGGGATCGTCGTCGGGGAGGTCGAGGTACTCGTCGTGCTCGCGGTCGTCGGTGATCTTCAGACGGGTGCCGACGGCCAGGCGCAGGTCGTTGAGGGCGCCGAGCCAGTGGCGGGACCCGTCGCCATCGAGGCGCACCTCGACCTCGTCGTCGCCGGTGGGCGCCAGGGGTTCGAGGGTGGCCAGGACCGCGAGGGCGTCGGCGCGCTTGCGGGCGCGCAGGTCGTTTTCGGTGTAGCGGCGGAACTCCGCCGACGCGGCGAGGTCGGCGTGGTTGGGGTCCTGGCCGAAGTCGCCGTAGGCGTCGGGGAAGAGGCGGGCCAGGATCGGGTTGTCGGGGGGCTTGCTGGGTCCGTCGGCGAAGGCCGAGCCGACCAGGGCCTCAGCGCTGTCGGCGACGGGCGCGGGGTCGTCGCCGCCGATCAGGTCCACCATCTGGGCGAAGTAGTGGCGCAGCACGACGACCGTGGTCTCGTCGAGGGTGATGGCGGCGCCGCCGGGCGCGGGTTCGAACAGGCCCGTCATCAGCGGTCCTGCTGGAGCGTGGCCCACAGGCCGTAGCCGTGCATCGCCTGGACGTCGCGTTCCATCTCCTCGCGGCTGCCGCTGGACACCACGGCGCGTCCCTTGTGGTGGACGTCGAGCATCAGCTTGTGCGCCTTGGCCTTCGGGTAGCCGAAGTAGGTCTGGAAGACGTGCGTCACGTAGCTCATCAGGTTGATGGGGTCGTTGCGGACGATGGTGATCCAGGGGACGTCGGGCTGGATCGCCTCCGCCGTCGCCGGGGTCGCCTCGGGGCGCCGGGTCCGCGGCGACGCCTCGGCCGTGCAGCGGAAGCTCGGGATCGTTCGTGACGAGTGGACGCTCACGTGCCCATGCTGCCATTGGTGGCCCACGGCGCGTCAACGACTCGGGAGAAAGCCCCGCCGCCCGCGGATGCTAAGGGCGCCCGCCGGTCGGCGATCAGCGCCGCGACGCCCCGGATGAGGCGCTCGAGCCCGAAGGCGTAGGCGTGTTCGGGGTTGTGGGCCGCCTGGTGTTCCTGGCCGGCGGCCTGGCCGATGCGGGCGGCCAGCGGGAATCGGGCGGGATCGAACACGTCGTCGATCAGGGGCTGGACGCGCCCCCACCACTGCGCGTCGGTCATGCCGGTGCGCCGGACGGCGCGATCGGCGTCGACCCGGCGGCGGGCGACGCCCTCGACGTGCGTGTGCACCAGCGTGATCACCGAGTCCATCTCGACGTCGGCGAGGCCGATGCCGTCGACGGCGGCGAGTTCGCGTTCGTACTTGGCGATGGTGTGGGGCCCGAGCGGGGGGCGCCCGGTGAACACCTGAAGCACCCACGGGTGTCGCATGTAGAGGTCCCAGTTGGCGCGCGCGACGCGGCGCAGGTCCTCGGCCCACTCCGCGCCGTCCGGCGCCCCCAGTTCCTCGACGGCCTCGGCGTAGACGCTGTCGAGCATGGCCTCGACCAACTCCTCGCGGGACGCGATGTAGGTGTACAGCGACATGGTGCCCACGCCCAGCGACTCGGCGACCCTGCGCATGGACAGGGTGTCGAGGTCGGCGTCGTCGTCGGCGATGGCCACGGCGGCGGCGACCACCCGCGCGATGGTCAGGGTGTGGCGGGGGCCGCGCCGCGGGAGTTCGCGGGTGCCCCACAGGGTCGCGATGGTGCGGGCCGGGTCGCCGTTGCCGCTGAGCTCGGTCTTCGCCATGTGGGCATCCTAGCCGAATGGCTCAGTACGCCATACGGAGTCTCGTGCTACCCTTCTCCGTATGGCATACGAAGAGAAGGACGGTCGGCCCGCGGGCCCACCGGCGATCCGCGCGCTCGGCGTGCGCAAGCGCTACGGACCCACGGTGGCGCTCGACGGATTCGACCTGTCGGTCGAGGCGGGCGCGGTGTGCGGCCTGCTCGGTCCGAACGGGGCCGGAAAGACCACGGCCGTGCGCATCCTCGCCACGCTGACGCGCCCGGACTCCGGGGAGGTCCATGTGGACGGACTCGACGCGCGCGCCGATCCGAGGGCGGTGCGTTATCGGATCGGGTTGGTGGGGCAGAACGCCTCCGTGGACGAGGTCCTGAGCGGTCGGCAGAACCTCGTGATGTTCGGCAGGCTGTACCACCTCAAGGGCGCGGCGGCCCGCCGGCGGGCGGACGAGCTGCTCGAACGGTTCCGCCTCGCCGAGGCCGCCGACCGCCCGGTCGCCGGGTACTCCGGCGGGATGCGGCGGCGGCTCGACCTGGCCGCCAGCCTGATCCTGGCGCCGCCCGTGCTGTTCCTCGACGAGCCCACCACCGGCCTGGACCCCGGCGCGCGCATCGAGGTATGGAACTCGATCAGGTCGTTGGTGGGATCGGGGACGACCGTGCTGTTGACCACGCAATACCTGGAGGAGGCCGACCAGCTGGCCGACCGGATCGCCGTCATCGACGGCGGGCGGGTGGTGGCCGAGGGCACCCCCGACGAGCTGAAGGCCAGGGTCGGGCCCGACCGCGTCGAGACCGTCACCCGCAAACCCACCCTGGACGAGGTCTTCCTCCACCTCACCGGGCACCCCGCCGCGCAGGACAAGGAGCCCACCCGATGACCACCGACACCCTGATCCGTCCGTCGGCGCCCGGCGGGATCCGCGACACCGCCACCCTGGCCGGAAGGATTCTGCGGCACTGGAAACAGCGGCCCGCCTCGATCCTGCTCGGCCTGTTGTTCCCCGTCCTGATGGTCGTGATGTTCGGCTACCTCTTCGGCGGCGCCATGGCCGTGCCCGACGGGAAGTACATGGACTTCCTCATCCCCGGGATGCTGGTGATGACCATGCTGTTCGGGCTGGAGTCGATGGTCGTGGCGGTCACCACCGACGCCGCCAGGGGAGTCACCGAACGCCTGCGCGCCATGCCCGTCACCACCACCGCGATCCTGTCGGGGCGCGGCGTCGCCGACGTGCTCAACGCCGTGGTGGGCCTGGCCGTCATGGTCGCCTGCGGACTCGTCGTCGGATGGACGACACACCATGGAGTGTTGCCGACGCTGGCGGGCCTGGGGCTGTTGCTGTGGCTGCGATTCGCCTTCGCCTGGGTCGGCATCTACCTCGGCCTGCTGCTGAGGACCCCGGAATCGGCGGTGGCCGTTCAGGTGCTGGTGTGGCCGATCGGCTTCCTGTCCAGCGCCTTCGTGTCCCCGGCGACGATGCCCGGCTGGCTGAACACCGTCGCCACCTTCAATCCCCTGTCCTCCACGGCGACCGCGATCCGGGACCTGTTCGGCAATCCGATGTGGAACGCCAACGACTGGGCGAGCCAGCACGCGATCCCGCTCGCGCTGGCCTGGCCCGCGGCGCTCACCGCGATCTTCCTTCCGTTGGCCGCCAGGCAATACCGGGCACTGGGCCGCTAGTCGAGGCCCGCGGAGGCGAGGATCGCGGCGATGCGGGTGGTCTCGTCGGCGCTCAGCGGCGACAGCGGCGGATTGGTGGCCGGGTTGGCGATGACGCCGCGCAGCGCCAGCGCCGCCTTGAACCCGCCCAGCGCCCCGGCGGTGAAGCCGACCCGGGCGCCGTCGGCGACCGAGATGATGCGGAACAGGTCGAGCAGGCGCTCCTGCTGCGCGCGGGCCGCGACGCGGTCGCCGGCTCGGGCGGCGCGGTAGAGCCGGACGTAGCCGTGCGGGTCGACGTTGCCGAGCCCGGGAACCAGGCCGTGGGCGCCCAGGTCGATGGCGACGTCGGCCAGCAGCTCGGAGCCGGTGAGCGCCGGGAAGCCGGGCCGGTGCCGGGTGATGTCCCGGAAGGTGACCAGGTCGCCGCTGGAGTCCTTCAGGGCCACAACGGTTTTCGACTCGGCGAGCTCGGCGACGACGTCGGGCGTGAGCCGGGATCCGACCGCGCTGGGGATGTCGTAGGCGACCACGGGCGCGCCGACGGCGGCGCTCACCCGCCGGTAGTGCTCGGTGATCTCGGCGCCGTTGGGTTGGACGTAGAACGGCGGCGTCACCACCACGGCGTCGGCGCCGTGCTCCACGGCGTGGCGGGCGCGCTCGATGACGCGGGCGGTGCCGGTGTCGATGGCCCCGGCCAGCACCGGCACCGCCCCGGCCACGGCGGACGTGGCGACGTCGAGCAGCTCGGCCTGGCGGCGGGAGTCCAGCAGGGCGACCTCGCCGGTGGAGCCGCCCAGGAAGATGCCGTCCACCCCGGCGTCGAGCTGGAAGCCGACCAGCCTGTCCACCGAGGCCCGGTCGATCTCGCCGTCGCCGTCGACGGGGGTGACCAGCGGGGGGATCACCCCGCTCAGGTTAACGTCCACTGGAGATTGTCCCTTCCGGAGCGGCGAAGGCGGGTGCCTCGGAGTCGGTGCGCAGCGCCCGTCCGATGCGGGCGGGCAGGTCGAGGCCGATGATGAGCGCGACCAGGATGGTCAGCGAGCCGGCCAGCACCATGAGCGCGGTGCCGAGGCTGCCGATGTCGGCGGCGATCGCGGCGCCGGCCAGCGGCGCCAGGGCCCCGCCGAGGGCGCCGACGTTGTAGCTGAAGCCGAGCCCGGCGGCGCGCAGCCGGGTGGGGAAGTGGTCGCCGATGTACTTGGGCAGCAGGCCCGAGATGCCCTGGCTGGTGCCCTGCATGACGAACAGCAGAATCCACAACACCACGACGTTGCCCGCGGGCAGAACGAACACCGGGACGATGAACAGCAGCGACAGCACCAGCCCGCCGACGTAGGTGCGCCGGGTGCCGAGCCTGTCGGCGACCATTCCCGCCAGACAGCAGCCCAGGGCGTAGCCGATGCCCGCCCAGGTCAGGGCCGTGGAGACCTGGCCGTCGGTGTAGTGCAGGTCGGTCTTGAGGTACGTGGGCAACAGCGACTGGATCGGCCAGGAGTACAGGAAGGCCGCGAACACCGTCACCATGATGGCCAGCAGCACCGGCCACAGCCGCCCGGCGACCTGGGCGGCGAAGGCGATGAACCCGGCGACGGTGACGGCGATCAGCGGCCAGCCGAAGCCGCCGGTGTGCTCGCTGAAGATCAGCACCAGGGCCGCGGCGACGATCACCACGAGCGCCGCGTTGAGCACGCGGCGGCGCGGGGCGAACAGCACCGAGGAGGTGGCCACGTCCTTGTCCTCGCGGACGCCGACCTCGGCCTTCCATTCGGCGGCCTCGGGCAGGGAGCGCCGCAGGTACAGGGTCAGGGCGATGGGGATGATGCCGGCGAAGAACAGCCACCGCCAGCCGCCGATCGGGACGATCACCTGGAAGGCCAGGGCCGCCACGACGGTGCCGATCGGGTAGCCCGACAGCAGGAAGCCGGTGGCGCGGTTGCGCATCGCCTTCGGCCAGGACTCCATGACGTAGGTGGCGCTGGATCCGTATTCGCCGGCCATGCCGATGCCGACGATCGCGCGGAAGACGAACAGCGACCAGTAGCCCCAGGCGAAGCCGCACAGCAGGCTGCCGATCGAGAAGGCGATGATCGAGATCACCATCGCGGGCTTGCGTCCGAAGCGGTCGCCGATGGCGCCCAGCAGCAGGCCGCCGAGCCAGCGGGACACGAAGGCGGCGGACACCAGGGTGGCGGCGGTGGTGAGATCGAGGCGGAACTCCTTGGCGATGTCGGTGAGGACCAGGGTGATCAGGATGAAGTCGAAACCGTCGAGCAGGTATCCGAGCCAGGCGGCGAAGAACGCCTTGCGCTGCGATCCGGACAGCTGGCGGAACGATCCCGCGACGCCGGGCGACGTTGCCATGGCGGAACCTCCAGAAGTCTTAGACATAGGATGTCCTATGTCTTGACGTAACCTAACGCCGATCGGAGCACGATGCAAGCCTTCACGCCGCCGGACCTGAAAGGAGTCTGGGCCAGCACACTGCTGCCGGTCACCGACTCCGACGACATCGACTTCGCCCGGCTGGAAACCGCGCTCGACGTGCTGGTGGGCTCGGGCGTGACGGGCGTGTACACCAACGGCAGCGCCGGGGAGTTCCACACGCTCACCGAGGACGAGTACGACCGGCTGCACGAGCTGGTCGCCGCGCGGTGCGGCGCGGCGGGCGTGCCGTTCCAGTTGGGCGCCAGCCATCCCAGCGGGCAGATCTGCCTGGGCCGGATCCGCCGGGCGGCGGCGCTGCGGCCCGCCGCGATCCAGGTGATCCTGCCCGACTGGCTGCCGTTGAGCCGCCACGAGGCGGTGGCGGCGGCCGAACGCATGGCGCGGGCCGCCGACGGGGTGCCGCTGGTGCTGTACAACCCTCCCGCCGCCAAGACCCAGCTGGACACCGACGACCTCGCGCGGCTCGCGGAGGCGGTTCCGGCGCTGATCGGGATCAAGGTCCCCGGCGGCGACGCCGCCTGGTTCGAGCGGATGCGCGGCGGGGCCGCCGGGCGGCTGGCGATCTTCGTCGCCGGGCACACGCTGGCGTCCGGGCTGATGCTCGGCGCGTCGGGCTCGTACTCCAATGTGGCGTGCCTGAACCCGGCGGGCGCCGCGCGCTGGTACGCCCAGATGTTCGACGACCCCGAGGCCGCCATCGACGTGCAGCGCCGCCTGCAAGGCTTCTTCGACGCGCACATCGCGCCGCTGGCCCGCCGGGGCTACTGCGACCCGGCGCTCGACAAGACCCTGGCGGCGATCGGCGACTGGGCGCCGACCGGCACCCGGGTGCGCTGGCCCTACCGCTCGGTGCCCGAAGCGGCGGTGCCCGCGCTGCGACGGGCCGCCGAAGCGGCGGTCCCCGAGCTGCTCGCCTAGGATTGGCAACCGTGGAATCCACTGTGAGCGGAGCGCGCGCCAACCAGCGCGCCCTGCGGGAGGCCATCAAGCGGCTCATCGTCGAGCGGGGGCTGACGGCGGGGGCGCCGCTGCCCACCGAGCGCGAGCTCATCGACGAGCTCGGGGTCTCCCGACACCCGCTGCGCGAGGCGATGAAGGCGCTGGAGGCGCTGGGCATCGTCGACATCCGGCACGGGCACGGCACCTTCGTGGGCTCGGCGTCGCTGTCGGGCCTGGAGGCCGGGCTGACGTTCCACAGTGCCCTGTCGGTGCGGGGGGACCTGACCGACGTCCGCGACCTGCTGGAGGTGCGGCAGGTGCTGGAGACCGGGCTGGTTCCCCGCGTCATCGAGTCCTATGAGGATGTCGACGTGGACGGACTTCGCGAGGCGGTCGAGGCCATGGAGGCCGCCGCCGCCGACGGCCGCTTCGACCCCGACGCCGACTGGCGCTTCCACGAGACCCTGTACCGGCCGCTGGGCAACAAGCTGGTGCTCGACCTGCTCCGGGTGTTCTGGCGGGTGTTTCGCTCCCTCGACGCGAAGCTGCCGCGCGCCGACAGCACGCCGGAGGCCAACGCCCGCTGGCACCGCGCGATCCTCGACGCCCTCACCCGCCGCGACGCCGCCGCCCTGACCGCGGCGATCAGCGAGCACTTCCGGGGGATCCGGGCCCGGGTGTCCGGCTGAGCCGGTACCGGCGATGGGCGGCCATCCGGACGGGGGCGTTGGCGGTGCCGTAACCGCTGTAGTCGCCGATCCGCTGCACCACCTCGAAGAACACCCGGTTGCCGTGCACGGCGGTGTACAGGTGGAGGAATTCCCCGCGCCGGTCGCGGTCGTAGAGGACGTGGTGCGCGCGCAGCCGGTCGAGCTGTGGCGGGGCGAGCCGAGCGCCCAGGTCATCGTAGTAGTTGTCCGGGATGGACAGTAGCGGGACCGCGTTGGCGCGCATGGCTTCGGCGGCGGCGAAGATGTCATCGGTGGCGAAGGCGATGTGCTGGGGCGCGGGGACGCCGGGCGACCACTCGGCGCCGCGACGCAACAGCGCGACGCTCAGGGCGATGCGGACCCGGTGGCGGGGGTCGCTGAGGGCCCGGCTGCGGACGAGTCCGAAGGGGGCGGCGTATTCGCCGTCGTCTTCGGTGTTCAATCCGAGTATCGAGTGGTAGAACAGGGTCGCGGCGTCGAAGTGATCGAATGGTTGCGTCAGGGCGATGTGGTCGACGCCCAGCAGGTGGGTACGGGACGGCGGTGCCGGTGCGGTGAGGTGAAAGTCGCGGCGCCAGTCGGCGTCGCAGAAGATCACCCGGGATCCGTCCGGCGCGCGGACGGACAGCGGCGCGGCGGCTGTGGCTTCGGGCGAACTCACCGGTGCCAACAGCGCCTCGGCGCGGCGTGCCGCGGCGGCGGGGTCGGTGGTCTCGACGGCCAACCCCGAAATCCGGTCGTGCGGGTCGTCGGACCCGTCGTCCAGCAGGACGCGCATGGTTCCTTGTTCCCACAGCTCGACGGGCTGGCGCCGGTGGCGTCCGGTCAACGCGAATCCCATGGCCGCAAGGGTCTGGGCGAGCTCGGGGCGGCAGTTTTCGCCCGGCGTCAGCGAGGTGAAGGCGACTTCGGAGGGTGCCGGGGCCTCGGGGAGCGGGGCACCGATGGACTCCTCCAATGTCAACAGTGAGCGCATGGCGTCGATGGCGGCGCGGTGGGGTTCGGCCTGACGGAACACGTCATTGAAGACCTCAAGGGACAGCGGACCCTGGTAGCCGGCGGCCAGCACGCGGCGCAGGAAACCGCTCAGATCGAAGTCGCCCTGGCCGGGAAACAGCCGGTGATGACGGCTCCATTGCAACAGGTCCATGCGCGGCCGGGGGGCGTCGGCCAGTTGCAGGAAGAACAGCTTGTCGCCGGGAATGTCGGCGATGTCGCCGGGATCGCTGCCACGCGAAAGGATGTGAAAGCTGTCCAGGCACAGGCCGAGCGCGGGGTGGTCGGCGCGGGCGACGATGTCGGCCGAACGGGTGTAGGTGTTGACGTGTCGACCCCAGGCGAGTGCCTCGTAGGCGACTCGCAGGCCCCGGCGGGCGGCGTGTTCGGCCAGCTGGCGCAGTTGCGCGGCGGCCAGGTCGTCGTCGTCGATGGTGTCCGGCGCGACCGAGGAGCACACCAGCATGGTGACCACGCCCAGGCGTTCCATCAGGTCGAATTTGTGTTCGGCGCGGCGCAGGTTCGCCGCGAGCCGCCGCGGCGGTGCGGCCTCGAAGTCCCGGAACGGTTGGTACAGGTCGATGTTCAGGCCGAGGTCGGCGCAGCGTTGCCGGATCCGTTCCGGGGCCCAGGACGTGGCGATCAGGTCATCCTCGAAGATCTCCACGCCGTCGAACCCGGCCCGGGCCGCGGCGTCCAACTTGTCCTCAATGGTGCCCGAGAGGCAGACGGTCGCGATGCCCCTGGGGCGCCGGGTGCCGGTGTCAGACATGGGATTCGGTTCCAATCAGGGTCTGGAAGTGTCGCCGCATCCGGTCCGGGTCGGGGTCGGCGCCGGTGAACAGCCGAAAGGACTCGGCCGCCTGGAGCACCGCCATCCGGCCGCCGTCCAGCACCCGGCATCCCCGGCCGCGCGCGGCGGCCAGCAGGGGAGTCTCCAGTGGACGATAGACGATCTCGGCGACCCAGCACCGTGGGTGCAGCAGCGTCGATGCGAACGGCAGACCGGGATGCGCGGTCATTCCGGTGGGGGTGGCGTGTACCAGGCCGTCGGCGTCGCGCAGTGCCGTGGCCAGCCGGACGTCGTCGCCGAAGGACGCCGATACCGCGCGGTCCGGGCCGAAACGCGTGGTCAGGTCCTCGGCGAGCGTGTCCGATCGTGAATCGTCCACATCGAATATCTCGATGCGGCGGGCGCCGAGCGTCATCAGCGCGTGGGCCACGGCGGATCCGGCGCCGCCGGCGCCCAGCAGAACCACGTGACCGGTGGCGGCGTCGGCGAGGCCGAGGGTGAAGGCGCGCGCGAACCCCGACCAGTCGGTGTTGTGTCCGATGGCCCGGCCGTCGGCGAAGGTGACGGTGTTGACCGCGCCGAGCGCGGCGGCGTCGGCGGACAGGTCGTCCAGGTGGGCCAGAACGGTCTGTTTGCACGGGTGGGTGATGTTGAGTCCGTCGTACCCGACCAGTCTTGCCGCGGCCAGCAGGTCGCCGCAGGCCGCGGGCGCCAGGCCCAGCGCGTCGAGGTCCAGTCGCCGGTAGAGGTAGCGCAGCCCCAGTTCGTCGGCCTCGCGTTCGTGCAGCGCCGGGCTCAGCGACGGGCCGATGCCCGAGCCGATGAGGCCGATGAGATAGTCGCGGCGCGTGCTCACAACGTCTCCAATGGACATGTAATGTACGAACTAGTTAATTCATGATAGGCCGAAGCCGCGGTCTTGGAAAGGCCATACAGTGGTGACGTCCATACCTCCGCCGACCGAAGGGCTCCCGGTGTCCGCGAGATCAGATTCGGCAGCCGCCACCGACGACCAGGGGAAACAGCGCGACGCTGACCGCACCCGGGCGGAGATTATCGACGTGGCTACAAAGGAGTTCGCCGATCACGGCTTCTCGGGTGCCCGGGTGGACGAGATCGCCGCGAAGACCCGCACCACCAAGCGGATGATCTATTACTACTTCGGCAACAAGAAGCAGTTGTACGTGGCGGTGTTGGAGCGGGCGTATGCCGGAATCCGATCGCTGGAGCAGGGCCTGGACGTGGAGCATCTCGACCCCGCCGAGGCGATCCGGCGGCTCGCCGAGCTGACCTTCGACCACCACGAGTCGCACCCGGACTTCATCCGTCTGGTGAGCATCGAGAACATCCACCGGGCCGAGTTCCTCACTGGCTCAACGATTCTGGAGAGCCTGGCCAATCCCGCACTCGACGTGGTGCGGCGGATTCTGCGGCGGGGCCGCGCGGACGGCGTGTTCCACGACGCCGTCGATGCCGTCGACGTCCACATGATGATCAGCGCGTTTTGCGTCTTCCGGACGGCGAACCGGCACACCTTCCGCGCCATCTTCGGCAGGGACATGCTCGATCCGTCCCACCACGACCGTCATCGGAAGATGTTGGGGGACATGGTGGTGGAGTACCTCACCGCGCGTTCCCAGTGAAACGGTCTTGACTCATGACCGCGCTCACACTACTTTAATGTACTAGCTAGTTAGTACATTAATTACGGGGCATGGACCGAGGAGTTTGCCATGACCGTTCCCCCAGTCCCGCAAGGAAAGCCGCGAAAAGCAGCGCTGGCCGCCTGGATCGGCAGCGCCCTTGAGTACTACGACTTCTTCATCTACGGCACCGCCGCCGCCCTGGTGTTCGGCGGAATCTTCTTCCCCACATCCGATCCGTCCACCGAAACCCTGTTGGCGCTGGCCACCTTCGGCGTCGGCTACGTGGCCCGTCCGGTCGGAGCCTTCTTCCTCGGCCATCTCGGCGATACCTTTGGGCGCAAGAAGGTCCTGGTCTTGACGATCGTGATGATGGGTACGTCGACCTTCCTGGTGGGTTGCCTGCCCGGATATGCCACGATCGGTGTCACCGCGCCCATCCTGCTGGTCGCCTTGCGACTCTTGCAGGGACTGTCGGCGGCGGGCGAGCAGGCCGGCGCCAACTCGATGAGCCTGGAGCATTCGCCGGACGACGCCCGGGCCTTCTTCACCAGCTTCACCCTCAGCGGCACCCAGGCCGGGCAGATCCTGGCCACGGCGGTGTTCCTGCCCGTCGCCGCCCTGCCCAGGGAATCGCTGATGTCATGGGGCTGGCGGATCCCCTTTTGGCTCAGCGCCATCGTGGCGATCGCCGGACTGGTCATCCGCCGCACGCTGGAAGAGACGCCGGTGTTTGTGCGAGAAGCCGCCCGCGACGAGATACCCAAGCTTCCACTGTGGGAGCTGTTGCGCAACCACTGGGCCGACGTGCTGCGGGTGATCGCGGCGGCGCTGGTGGCCTCGGTCAGCACGATCTTCACCGTCTACGCCCTCAGCTACGCCGTCAACACCGTCAAGCTCGACAAGTCCGCCATCCTGTGGGTCGGCGTGCTGGCCAACATCGTCGCGCTGGCCGCGATTCCACTGTTCGCGAAGCTTTCCGACCGCATCGGACGAAGGCCGGTGTTCCTGATCGGAACGGTCGGCAGCGCGGTGCTGATGTTCGGGTACCTGTGGGCGATCTCGACGGGCGACTACGTCCTGATCTTCGGGCTGGGAATCGCGATGTTCGGCGTGATTTACAGTGCCGCCAACGGAATCTGGCCCGCGCTGTACGGCGAGATGTTCAGCGCCAAGGTGCGGTTGTCGGGCATGGCGATCGGTACCCAGTTCGGATTCGCGATCTCGGCGTTCGCGCCCTCGCTCGCCGACCTGATCGCCGGTCGCGGAGTCGGGGGATGGTTGCTGCCGTCGTTGCTGGTGGCGGGTGCCTGCCTGATCAGCGCGGTGGCCGTCGCCCTCAGCCGCGAGACCTACCGGGTGCCCACAGGGGACCTCGGTGTCAGGCCCGCGAGGGTTCCTCGAAACGCCGCGCCACTGTAGAACCGGCCCTCAGCCCGTGGCTCGCCCGATGTCGGCCAGGTCGCCCTCGATGGCCGCCGCCGTGTCCAGCAGCAGCGGCAGCAGCTCGTCGTGCAGGGCCTGGCCGCTGCCCCGGCTGATGTGGGCCGAGACGTTCACCCCGGCGACCACGGCGCCGCTCGCGTCGCGGATCGGCGCCGCCATGGACCGCAGGCCCTCCTCCAGCTGCTGGTCGGCCAGGGCGAAACCCTGTCGGCGCACCCGATCCAGCTCGGCGCGCAGCTCCTCGCGGTCCACTATGGTGTGCGGGGTGAGGGGGCGGAGCTTCACCCCGGCCAGGTAGCCGTCCAGCCATTGCGGGTCCTGCCCGGCCAACAGCACCCGCCCCAGGGACGTGGCGTAGGCGGGGAAGCGGGTGCCGATGGCGATGACCACGGTCATGATGCGCTTGGTGGGCACCCGCGCGACGTAGACCACCTCGTCGGAGTCCAGCACCGCCACCGACGCCGACTCGTGGGCGCGCACCGACAGCCGCTCCAGGTGGGGCATCGCCACCTCGGGGAGGCTGAGGCCGGACAGGTACGCGTACCCCAGCTCCAGCACCCGGGGCCGCAGGCTGAATTCGCGTTCGTCGCTGCCGATGTAGCCGAGTTCGGCGAGGGTGAGCAGGAAGCGGCGGGCCGCGGCGCGGGTGAGGCCGGTGCGGCGGGCCACCTCGCTGAGCGTCAGCCTCGGATGGTCGGCGTCGAACGCCTTGATGACGGACAGCCCGCGCGCCAGCGACTGCACGTAGTCCGGCCCCGGCTGCGGCTGTTCGGTCATGCCCCGCCCCTTCCTGTGTCGCGATCGGCGATGGCTCGCCCGGCGATCGTAAAGCCGCGGTTGGCGGCGGGCAGCCCGGCGTACACGCCGACGTGCATCAGCAGCTCGGACAGCTCGGCGGGTTCGAGGCCGTCGTCGAGGGCGGCGCGCACGTGCATGTCGAGTTCGCCCTCCCTGCCGAGCGCCGCCAGCACCGCGATGGTGATCAGGCGGCGGACGTGGCGATCCAGCCCGGGCCGCGACCAGATCTCGCCCCACGCGTAGCGGGAGATGAAGTCCTGGAAGTCGGCGTTGAACGCGGTGGTGGCGGCCCTCGCCCGATCGACGTGGGCGTCGCCGAGCACCTCGCGGCGGATCCGTTCGCCGTCGTTCATGACATCTCCCGCGCGGCGAGATGGTCGGCCAGGACGGGGGCGCAGCGCTCGGCCGACTCCAACACGGCCAGGTGCCGGCCCGGGATCGTCCACAGCGTCGAGCCCTCCACAGCGGACACGATCTCGGCCATGGCGCTCACGGGGCACACCGGGTCGTCGATTCCCGCCAGCACCAGGGTCGGCGCGGTGATCCGCGTCAACTGTGGACCTAGGTCGGCGTCGCCGAGCGCCTCGCAGCAGGCGGCGTAGCCCTCGGTCTCGCAGGACCGCAGGGTGGCGGCGCAGTAGTGGGAGCGGTCGGGGCGGGAGCGGCGGAAGTCGTCGGTCAGCCAGCGTTCCAGGCTGTTGTCCACCAGCGCGTCGGTGATGCCGTCGCGGCGGACGGCGGCGGCCCGTTCGTCCCAGCCGCCGGCCGCGGCGATCCTGGGGGCGGTGCAGCACAGGGCCAGGCGCTCGACGCGGTGCGGCGCGTGCGCCGCCACCCACATCGCGATCAGCCCGCCCAGGGACAGCCCGCACCACGACGCCCGCGCGATGCCCAGCCTGTCGAGCAGGTTCAGGAAGTCCTCGGCCAGGTCGGCGATCCGGTATGGACCCGCGGGGACGGGCGAGGACCCGTGCCCCCTGATGTCGGCCAGCAGCACGCGAAACCGCAGCCTCATGGTGAACACCAGCGGCGCCCACATTCGCGAATCCAGCCCGAGCGCGTGCGGCATCACCACCACGGGCGCGTCCGCCGGGCCGATGAGTTCGTGGTGCAGCCTGACGGTCATGCGGCCTCCTGTGCTCGATGGGACTGCAAAGCTCGATCCACAATGGCACGTGCGGCGGGCAGGCACGCGGACGGATCGCACAGCTCGTCCAGCTCGGGCGGCGACAGGTGGGCCGCCACCACGGCGTCGGCGCCCAACGCCCGCCGGAAATCGGTCGAACCCGCGGCCGCGCCGACCCGGCGATGCGCCTCGCGGCGCCCGAGTACGGGG
>NZ_DASQPW010000107.1:0-2878 GCF_035643755.1 Stackebrandtia sp.
ACCGGGTCCGATGTGTACTGCGCGATGCCCTGGCCGCGCGCGAACGGCAGGTACCCGGCGTCCAGATCCCTGGGGCGCCAACCCAACATGTGGGTGTCCAGGGTGACCACGATGGCACCGCACCCGGCCGCCTCCGCCCGCGCCACCAGGCTGTCCACCAGCGCGATGCTGTCGCTCCAGTACAACTGGAACCAGCGCGCCGCGTCCCCCATCGCCGCGGCACAGTCCTCCATGGTCACCGACGCCTGGTTGGAGAAGATCATCGGCACGTCCACCGCGGCGGCGGCCTCGGCCACGGCCAGGTCGGCCCGCGGGTCCACCATCTCCAACACCCCGACCGGGGCGGTCAGGAACGGCGTCGGGTGTCGCCGACCGAACAGCTCGATGCCGGTGTCGCGCCGCGAGACGTCGACGAGCATCCGCGGCACGATCCGCCAGCGGTCGAAGGCGGCCCGGTTGGCGTCGGCGGTGGTCTCGGCCCCCGCCGAACCGCAGATGTAGGCCGCGGCGGTCGGCGACATCGCGCGCCGGGCGGCCTCGGCCAGCGCGTCGGGCCCGATCGGAACGGCGCGGCGCCGCCCGTACGCCCCGTCACGGTAGATCTCGGCCTGCGTGTCGCGCCCGGTCATCTCGCACCTCCGCGGCGATCCCTCACGATTGATGCAGTGAGGTTAGCGAGCGCGCGACCCCATTGGTCGCGTCCCCGCGTCACTATTGGGTGTGAGCCCCCGCCCGCGCCACTTGGGAGATGCGAATGGACATTCCGAAAGAGTCATCCGACACCGCCGCCGACCGGCCCGTCACCCGGGGATCGGCGGACGACGCCGAGACCTATTCCCTCACCCTCGCCAATGACACCCGCGATCTGTTGTCGCGCTTCGATAAGGCGCTGCCCAACGCCAGCGTCGAAGACGTCATCGGCGACGCCAACCGGGACGGTACCGCGTCCCACACCACCGACCACCCCTTCCCCGAGCTGCAGTACCACGGCAAGTGGAACGCCGGCGACGAGGACACGTACTGGTTTCCACAGGGGATCAGCGGCAGCGCCGATGCCCTGGAGGACGGCCAATACCAGGGCCACACGGTGGTGCTGGTGTCGTGGTACGACAACGTCGACTTGTCGCCCGACCCCAAGGTCGACAAGGGAGGTCGCCTGAGTTTCGTCAGACAGGACACCCCCGACGACCCCGATTACCGGCACGTCCTGCTGGTCGACCCGTTCATCGACGACGACGGCCACCCGGACTTCAAGGCGGTGCCCACCCACGCCGGCGGGATCGCCTGGTACGGCAACTATGTGTACGTCACGGACACCTTCAACGGCATCAAGGTCTTCGACCTCGATCACATGTGGAAGGTGGACACCAGCGGCGACGACATCGGGCGCGACTCCAATGGCGACTACCACGCCCACGGCTACAAGTACGTGGTGCCAAGGGTTTTCGACTACGCCGCCACCACCTCGGGCGCCGAGCCCGGCCTGCGCTACTCGTTCGTCGCCCTGGACCGCACCACCAAGCCCGACAGCATCGTGGTCAGCGAGTGGTGGACCGAGGACGAGATGCCCGACCGCGACGCCCGGATCGTTCGCTGGGAGATCGACTACCGCACCCGCGAGCTGCGCTACGGGAGCGCCTCGAACGCCAAGGCCACCGAGTGGTTTCGCTCCACCCTCACCCACATGCAGGGCATCGCCAGCGTCAAGGGCCGCTTCTACATCTCGCGCAGCGTCGCCGACGCCGACAAGTCCTTCGTGGTGGTCGACAAGGACGGAACCACCAAGTACTTCGGTACCGGCCTCAGTGGACCCGAGGACCTGTTCCACGACGCCAACAACAACGTGCTGTGGACCCAGAGCGAGCAGCCCAACGGCCGCCAGTACGGCACCATCGACCTGTCCGACGCGCCCTAGCGGCGCCGGGTCAGTTCGGCCGCCCGGTCTTCCAGATAGCGGCGCTGGGCCTCGGAGTCCGTCAGCGCGGCGGCGCGGCGGTAGGCGTCGACGGCCTCGGCGCCGCGGCCGAGGCGCCGCAGCAGGTCGGCGCGGCTGGCCGCCAGCGGCGCGTACCCGTCCAGCCGGCCCGAGCCGTCGAGCCGGTCGATCAGGTCCAGCCCGGCGGCCGGGCCGGAGGCCATGCCCACCGCCACGGCGCGGTTCAGCTCGACGATCGGGCTGGGCGCCAGGCGATTCAGCTCGTCGTACAGCCCGAGGATCTGCGCCCAGTCCGTGTCCGCCACCGACGCCGCGGTGGCGTGGCACGCGGCGATCGCGGCCTGCACCTGGTAGGGCCCGGGGTCGCCGCGCCGCAGCGCCCGCTCCAGCATGGACTCGGCCCGCCCGATGGCCTCGCGGTCCCAGGCCGACCGGTCCTGCTCCTCCAGGGGAACGAACCGCCCGTCGGCGTCCACCCGCGTGGCGCTTCGGGCCCGCTGCAACAACATCAGCGCCAGCAGCCCCTCGGCCTCGGGCCTGCGGGGCATAAGCGTCACCAGGGTGCGCGCCAGCCGCACCGCGTCGTCGCCGATCCGCTCGGACCCGGCGTCGTAGCCCTGGTTGAACAGCAGGTAGATGACGGCCAGCACGGCGGCCAGCCGCTCCCGCAGGCGATGCGGCGGCGGGACCCTGAACGGGATCGCCGCGGCGCGGATCTTCGCCTTGGCGCGGGTGAGCCGCTGCGCCACCGTCGCCTCGGGCAGCAGGAACGCCCGCGCGATCTCGGCCACGCTCAACCCGAGAATGCCGCGCAGCGCCAGGGGGACCCGCGCGTTCATCGGCAGCGCGGGGTGGCAGCAGGTGAAGATCAGCCGCAGCCGGTCGTCGTCGGGGTCCTCGAGATCGGGCGCGGGGGCCCCGGGTTCGGGCATGGTGGCGACC
>NZ_DASQPW010000108.1:0-21803 GCF_035643755.1 Stackebrandtia sp.
CGTCGGTGTTGATCGACACGGGCACGCCCGCGGCCACCATGTCGATCAGCGGGTGCGCCTCGATGTCGTCGACCACCCGGGTGGCGATGTTGGACGTCGGCGACACCTCGAGCGGAATCTGGTGCTCGGCAAGGTATTCCAGCAGCCTCGGGTCCCGGGTGGCCGAGGTGCCGTGGCCGATCCGCTCGGCGCGCAGCTCGGTGATGGCGTCCCAGATCGTCTGGGGCCCGGTGGACTCGCCCGAGTGGGGGACACTGTGGAGTCCCGCGGCGATCGCGAGGTCGAAGGCGGGCTTGAACGGCGGTCGCGGGTACCCGATCTCGGGCCCGCCCAGGCCGAAGCTCACCAGGCCGTCGGGGCGCAGATCCACGGCCATGCGGGCGGTCTCGGCGGCCGCGTCCTGCTCCAGCTCGCCGGGGATGTCGAAGCACCAGCGCAGCACCACGCCGAGCTCCTTCTCCGCGGCGCGCCTGGCGTCCTCGATGACCTCCATGAACGCCTGCTCGGGAATGCCGCGCCGCGTCGAACTGATCGGCGTGATCGTCAGCTCGGCGTAACGGATGTTCTGACGCGCCATGTCGCGGGCGATCTCGTAGGTCAGGATCCGCACGTCCTCCTCGTCCCGCACCAGGTCCACAACGGACAAATACAGCTTGATGAAGTGCGCGAAGTCCCGAAACGTGAAGTACTCGGCCAGCGCGGTGGGGTCGGTGGGCACCGACGAGTCGGGGTGGCGCGCCGCCAGATCCGCCACGATGCGCGGGGACGCCGAGCCGACATGGTGGACGTGCAGCTCGGCCTTGGGCAGGCCCGCGATGAATTCCCTCAGATCGGTCATGGCTTCCCGTTCGACGCAGGTATGGGCGGATCGCGCCATGTTATCCGCGCGCGTCGGAACGGCTCGGCGACACCAAACCCGTCTCGTAGGCGGCGATCACCAGCTGAGCTCGGTCGCGAGCCCCCAGCTTCGCCAGCAGCCGCCCCACGTGGGTCTTCACCGTGGCCACACTCACATGAAGCCGCGCGGCGAGCTCGGTGTTGGACAGCCCCGCCGCGATCAACGCCAGCACCTCGCGCTCCCGGTCGGTGACGCCGTCGAGGCGGACGTCGCGGGCCACGGCCCTGGCGGGACGCCGCGTGAACTCCGCGATCAGGCGCCGGGTCACGGTGGGCGCCAGCAGGCTCTCGCCCGACGCCACCACCCGGATCGCGCGCAGCAGCTCGGCGACGGGGGCGTCCTTCAGTAGGAACCCGCTGGCGCCCGCCCGCAGGCTGGCGTAGACGTACTCGTCCAGGTCGAAGGTCGTCAGGATCAGCACCCGGACCCCGGGCAGCTCGGCGCAGATCGCCCGCGTCGCCGCGATGCCGTCCATTTCGGGCATGCGGACGTCCATCAACACCACGTCGGGGCGCAGGGCCCGCGCCGCCTCCACCGCCGCCCTCCCGTCGCCGGCCCCGCCGACGGCCGACAGCCCGTCCTCGGAGTCGATCAGCAGCGAGAAACTGCCGCGCAGCAGCGCCTGATCGTCGGCGATGAGCACCTTGATCACGTCATCTCCTTGTCCCGCAATGGAAGCGTCGCCTCGACCACGAAACCGCCGCCGTCGGCGGGTCCCGCGTGAAACCGTCCGCCGAGCAATCCCGCGCGCTCGGCCATCCCGATCAGGCCGTGTCCCGCCGATTCGCCGTCCGGCGACCGCCACCCGTGCCTCGGGCCCGCGCCGTCGTCGCGCACCGCGATCCGCACCCGCGCGTCGTCGGCCTCCACGGTGATCCGGCAGTTCGCGGGCCCCGCGTGCTTGACCACATTGGTCACCGCCTCCTGGGCGATCCGGTACACCGACAGCCCCACCCCCGACGGCAGGTCCTCGACGCCCCGCGCGTCGAGGCTCGCCGCCACGCCCGCCTGCGCCGCCCGCCGCACCAGACCGGGCAGCTCCGCCACCCCCGGGGCGGGGGCCAGCTCCGTCTCGGCGTCGTCCCTTTCGGACCGCAGGACGCCGAGGATCCGCCGCATCTCGCCCAGCGCGCCCCGGCTCGTCGACTCGATCACCTCCAGAGCGCGGTGGGCCTCGGCGGGGTGCCGGCGCGCCACGTGATTGGCCACCGCCGCCTTGACCGCGATCAGGCTCATGCTGTGCGCCACCACGTCGTGCAGCTCCCGCGCGATGTGCAGCCGCTCCTCGGCCAGGAGGTTCTCGGCGTGGCGCTCGGCCGCCCGCCGCGCGTGCGCCCGCCGCTCCCGCAGCGCCTGGCCGACCGTCCAGGTGCCGCCGAGCACCACCGCGCCGATCAACACCTGCCCCAGCACCTCGGTGCGGATGTCCGTCGTGCCGCCCATGGACAGCACCAGGAGGCCGAACACCGTGGCAACGCCGACGACCGTCGCCGACAGCCCGCGCAGCCGCCGCGTCGTCAACGCCACGGTGTACAGCGCGAAGGCCGTGGCGGAGAAGGAATCCCGCACCATGGTCACCGCGAGGGCCGCCAGGCTCGCGGCCATCACGACCGCCAGCACCGTCCGCGGCCGCACCCGCCGCGCCGCCAGCGGCAGGCTCATCGCCGCCACGATCACCGCCTCCGCCCACGCGGGAGCGTCCGCCAGCAGCCCGCCGCGTTGGTGCACACCGAACGACGCCAACACCACCGCGAAGACCGCCGCGGCGGCGCAGTCCAACCCGATGAGCTGGCGCCGTGACAGCCGCCGCGACAACAGCGGCACGTCGGGGTCGTCGGGATCGGTCACCCCCACACGGTATCCGCGCAGCTCACCGACCGCCTCCTCCCGAGGCACGTCATACCCGGGTCTGACGCGCCCGCCCGATTCCCGACCGCGCTCCGATGCGCGGATGCGCGCCGGCACCCAGGCTTGGGCGGCATGATCGACGTTCGTCACCTCACCAAACGCTTCCGCGCCAAGGCGGCCGTGGACGACCTGTCCTTCGCCCTGAAACCGGGCACGGTCACGGGATTCCTCGGCCCCAACGGGGCGGGCAAGACCACCACGATGCGCATCATCCTGGGCCTGGCCGCCGCGACCTCGGGCGATGCCCTGGTCGACGGGCGACCGTACCGCTCGCGGCGCCGCCCGATGCGCGACGTGGGCGCCCTGCTGGACGCCTCCGCGGTCCACCCGGGACGCAGCGCCCGCAATCACCTGCGCGCCTTGGCGTACACCAACCGCATCCCCGCCCGCCGCGCCACCGAGGTGCTGGATCAGGTCGGTCTGTCAGACGTCGCCCGCAAACGCGTCGGTTCCTTCTCGCTGGGGATGAAACAGCGCCTCGGCATCGCCGCCGCGCTGCTGGGCGACCCCGCCGTCCTGATGTTCGACGAACCCGTCAACGGCCTGGACCCCGACGGGGTGCGGTGGATCCGCGAACTCATGCGGTCCCTGGCCGCCGAGGGGCGGACCGTGTTCGTCTCCAGCCACCTGATGAGCGAGATGCAGCTCACCGCCGACCGCCTCATCGTCATCGGGCGTGGGAAGCTGCTGGCGGACACCACGGTGGAGGAGCTGTCGGCGCGCCACGACCGCGGCGTGCTGGTGCGCACTCCGCAACACGCGGACCTGTTGGCCGCCTTGGACAACACCGCCGCGACCGTGACCCTCGGCGACGACGGCGCGCTGACCGTTCGCGGCCTTGACGTCGCCGCCATCGGCGACCTGGCCGTCGCCCGAGGCATCGCGCTGCACGAGGTCACCCGCCAGCGCGCGTCCCTTGAGGACGCCTACATGGCCCTGACGGCCCAGAGCCTCGAGTTCCACGCCCCCAAGGAGGACGCCGCATGATCGGCGCGCTGCACAGCGAATGGACGAAGCTCCGTTCGGTCCGCTCCACGATGTACGTCCTGCTGGCGATCGCCGCGGTCCTGGCGTTGCTCATGGTGTTCGAGTTCTACGCCGTGGGCATCTACGACGACGCCTCGGCCGCGCACCGCGAGACCTTCCAGATGGCCCGCGCCGACGACGTGCTGTTCACGGTGCTTCAGCTGTGCGCGGCGATCGTGGGCACGCTCGCGGTGACGAGCGAGCAGTCCACGGGCATGCTGCGCACCACGTTCGCGTCGGTGCCGCGGCGCGCGGTCGTTTTGGGCGCCAAGGCGATCGTGGTGTCGGCGTCGAGTGTGGTCGGTGGCCTGGCGTTCATGTACGTCGCGTTCTTCGGCAGCCTCGCCGTGGTGGGGGATCGGCACATCAGGGACTTCGCGGGTCCGCTGTCGGACGAGATCCCGAGGATGCTGCTGTACGCGGTCCCGTTGCTGGCCTTCGCGTTGATCGGCCTGGGTCTGGGCGCGGCGCTGCGGTCGACGGCGGGCGGCATCACCGCGGTGGTCCTGGTGACGCTGATCGTGCCACGCATCCTGGTGATGGTCCCCTCGCCGTGGAACGCGCGGATCGGCGCGTTCCTGCCCGAGGACCTGCTCCTGCGCCTCCAGGGGCACCCGCAGATGTCGGTGGACCTGAAACACGCCGATCCCGGCTTCACCCTCTCGCCGACGGGGGCGGGCCTGATCCTCGCCGCGTACGGCATCCTCGCCGTCCTGATCGGGACGACGCTGGTGTCGCGAAGGGACGCCTAGGCGGCTTCGAGGCCGTTCAACAGGTGCTCCATGCCCTGAGAAAACGATCGTTGGTGGCGGTCGGCGCTGTGCGGTCCCTCGGCCTCCACCATCGTTCGGATCAGGTGGGGATACCGTCCGCCGGCGATGATCGCGTCGCCGTAAGCCCCCTGAGCGTCCATCCAGGACTGCGGGTCGTATCCCGCGCCGCGCTCGGACAGTTCCCACATCACGGCGCCGAACACGAACTTCATCACGGTCGACGCCACGGTCAGCATCTCGTCGGCGTCCCGGCCGCGATCGCCCACGATGGACAACCATGCCTCCGACCACCGCAACGCGCCCGGCCCGATGCGCGGCCTGGCCATCATGGCCTCGGCCAGCCAGGGCCGCTCCAACATCATGGCGCGGGCGTGTTCGGCCAGCACCCGCAGGTCGGCCTTCCAGGCGCCCGAGGGTCCGGGTGGCTCGTCCTCGCGCAACACCTTGTCCACCATGAGATCGAGCAGCTCGTCCTTGCTCTTCAGGTAGCGGTACAGGGAGGTGGTGCCCGCGTTGAGCTCGGCGGCCACGCGGCGCATCGACACCGCGGCGATGCCCTCGGCGTCGGCGATCCGCACGCCGGCGCCGGCCACGGCGTCCCTGCTGTGAGCGGGACGGGGCCCGTAGGCGGCGGCCTCGGGACGTCCCCAGATCGGTTCCATTGCGAACATTGTACGCAGTGATGTATCGTCGAGGACTGCGAACACCGTTCCCTGGTTTGAGGAGATGCTGATGGATGCCGATGTCATCGTGGTGGGCGGCGGGCCCGTGGGCCTGATGCTGGCCGCCGAGCTGCGGTCGCGCGGGGTGGGCGTGCTGGTGCTGGAGCGCGACGCCACCGCCGGCACCGCGCGCAAGCGGGGCTTCATGGGCATGCGCTCGATCAACGCGCCCAACGCCGACGCCTTCGCCCGCCGGGGCCTCCTGGACGCGGTGCGCGACGCGGCGCTGTGGTGGATCGACCCCGACACCACACTGGACCCCGACGCCTTCATCGGGCACTTCGCGGGGATTCCGCTGAGCGCCAAGAAACTGGCCGACATGCCCAGCCCCCCGATCCCCGCCAACGGCGCGGGCGCCATCGCCACCGCCGATCTCGAGGAGATCCTGGAACGCCGCGCCCGCGAACTCGGCGCGCGGGTGCGGCGCGGCGGCGCCGTGACGGACTTCGACGCCACCGACGACGGCGTCACCGTCCACGTGGCGGACGCCTCGTACACCGCGCCCTGGCTGGTGGGCTGCGACGGCGGGCGCAGCACGATCCGCAAGCGCGCGGGCTTCGCCTTCCCCGGCGCCGACGCGGAGTTCGTGGGCCGCGTCGCCACCGTGGACTTCGCCGAGCCCGACACGCTGGATCCCTGCGGCTGGGTCCAGACCGACCACGGCAACTACACGCACTTCCCCGAGGGACGGATCCACACCGTCGAGTACGGCCCGATTCCCGCCGACCGCGACGCCCCCGTCACCCCCGCCGAAATGACCGCCAGCCTGAGCCGCGTGCTGGGCCGCGACATCACCGTCACCAAGGTGCACATGGGAACCCGCTACACCGACGCCACCCGACAGGTCGAGACCTATCGATCGGGCCGCGTCCTGTTGGCGGGCGACGCCGCCCACATCCACTCGCCCGCGGGCGGCCAGGGCCTCAACCTCGGCATCGGCGACGCGGTCAACCTGGGCGCCAAGCTGTCGTCCGTCGTCAGGGGAGACTCCGACGCGGGCCTCCTCGACGCCTACACCGCCGAGCGCCACCCGATCGGCGCCTGGGTCCAGGGCTGGAGCGCCGCCCAGACCGCCCTCGGCCGCCCCGATCCACGCTCCCGCGCCCTGCGCGAGGTGGTCAGGGACCTCGTGAACACCACCGAGGGAACCCTGTACGTGCTCAGCCAGATCAGCGGCGCCGATCGGCCGCCCGAATAATGCGGGCGGCCGATCGCGTCAGGTCTGGCCGAGGTGTTCCTCGATGGTCGCCACCTTCGACTCCATCCCCTCGGCGCGACCGGGGAAGTAGTCGATCTTGATGACCGCGCTGGCGCGCGGGGCGGCGTCGGCGACGGCCTTGATGGCGCGGTTGACCACCTCCATCACCTCGTCGTAGCTGTCGCCCTCGACCGTGGTGAACATCGCGTCGGTGCGATTGGACAGTCCCGATTCGCGCACGACGCGCACCGCCTGCGCGACGGCGGCTCCGACGTGTTCGTCGCCGCCCATGGGCGAGACGCTGAATGCGACGAGTACGGACATGATTGCTCCCCTTAAGACGGTGTCGGTTTGACGGGACCGATCCAGCGTGCCTCGGGATCGGGGCCCGTGCGGGTGTCGGTGTTGAGCGCCTCGATGCGGTTCATATCCTGTTCGGACAGTTCGAAGTCGAGGACGTCGAAGTTCTCGGCGATGCGCGACGGCGTCACCGATTTGGGGATCACCACGATGCCCGACTGGAGATTCCAGCGGATGATCACCTGGGCGGCGGTCTTGCCGTGGGCGGCGGCGATCTCGGCGAGCGCGGGTTCGTCCAGCAGCTTCCCGTGTCCCAGCGGGCTCCACGACTGCGTGACGATGCCGTGGTCGCGGTGGTAGGCGCGCAAGGCCCGTTGGGTGAGCCACGGGTGCAGCTCGATCTGGTTGATGGACGGGATCACCCCGCACTTGTCGCGCAGCTCGTCGAGGCGGTGGGCGTTGAAATTGGACACCCCGATGGCGCGGGTGCGACCCTCGGACCACAGCCGCTCCAGGGCGCGCCATGTGTCCACATAGGCTTCGCGGGCGGGGTCGGGCCAGTGGATCAGGTAGAGGTCCACATAGTCCATGTCGAGGCGCTTCAGGGACAGGTCGAACGCGCGCAGCGTGGAGTCGTAGCCGTTGTCGGCGTTCCACACCTTGGTGGTGAGGAAGACGTCCTCGCGCCGCAGCCCCGACTCGGCGACTGCCCGGCCCACGCCGCGCTCGTTGCGGTAGTAGGCCGCGGTGTCGATGGCGCGATACCCCGTCTCGAGGGCGCACGCCACGGCGCGGGCGGCGTCATCGTTGTCGCGCACCAGGAAGACGCCGAAGCCGAGTCGCGGCATGACGACGTGGTCGTGCAGGGTAACGGTGGGCACCTGCGGCACATGTCCTCCCTAGGACGGCTCGGGTCAATCGTCGCGCCCAGCATGCCCGCCGTGCTGACCTTTCGGAAGAGTTTGTGCCGCGATGCTCAATGGACCCGCCCCGTGACTCGGGCGGCGGGGAGGTGTGGAAATCTCAGGAAAGGGGATCAGGTGTCAGTGGGGGACAGGCGCGCGACGCCGCGAATCGCGAACGCCAGCAGGACGACCGCGGCCAACGCGAAAACCGTGCTTCCCGCCAGCGCCAAGCCCTTCGACATTCCCATCTGGCTCGAGTGCGTGAAGCCCACCCACGCGTAGGTCAGCAGCGCGCCGCCCGCCGCGCCGAGGGTCTGGCCGCGACCCCAGTAGCGTTCCCGCGTCGTCCACATCCCGAGCGCCACCACCGCCGCGACCAGCACGCACCAACCCAGCACCGGCAGCCACGCCCACGCGTTCTCGGGCACCAGCCAGTCGCGCGCCCAGTACACACTGGACGCGACGAACGCCACGGCGCCCACCAGCCACGGGTTGACACCCGTCGACGCGTCCACGTTCGACGGTTGGGGGCGTGGCAGCGCGAGGGCCGCCGCGACGAGCGCCGCGATCATCACGACCGCGACGCCGAACTGCCACGCCGAGGCCATGTAGTGAAAGGCCAGGTAGTTGAACCCGCCCATCATCACCGAACCCAGCACGAAGATCACGGCGGTGACGCCGATCCCGATCCCGCCCAGCCACGGGCGATCCCGCCGTCGGGCGAACGTCTCCACCAGCGCGATCGGCACGCAGATCGACCACACCGTGTGCATCGACAGCACGTCCTGAAGCAGCGCGACGCTCGTGCCCAGCACCGGGACCTGGGTGCCCGCGTAGGCCGCGCCCATGTCGAACCCGCCATAGTTCGGGTTCCACAGCATCTGGTCGATCGGGCCCTCCTCGAGGATGGCGTAGGCGGCCGCCAGCGGGATCATGGTCGGCCAGCCGCGCCCCAGGCGCCGGGCCACCTCGCGGATCAGCAGCGCGCCGCCCCCGTACATCGTGGCGTACAGCGGCAGCTTCGGCAGCTCGGTGATCGGCTGGTTGCCGAGCAGGAACTCGCCGACGAGCGGCGCCAGCAGGAACAGTCCCATGGAGAGCCCGAGACGGGCGAGAAGGGGCGGACGATCGGTCATCCCGAAAGAATACGGGGTATGCCTCAGGCGGCCAGGGGATTGGCGAGCAGGCCCTCGAAGGCCAGCTCGGCCGCGCCGATCAGCGCGGCGTCCTCCCCAAGGGACGGCGTGCGCAGCTGGAGGTGCTCGCGGCACACCGGCAGCGCCAGGCCGTTGAGCCGGGAGCGCACCGCCGCGGCGGCCACCAGGTAGATGTCCCGCAGCGTCCCTCCGAACAGGACCATCTCGGGGTTGAAGATGTTGACGAGATTGGCCACCCCGAAACCCAGCCAGTCGCCCACCTGCCGGGTGGCGGTCTGGGCGGAGGCGTCTCCGCGGCGGGCGGCGTCCACGACCGCCAGCACCGCGTCGCGTCCGCTGAGGTGCTCGCGGCCCGCCGCGCGCATGATGGCGCCCTCGCCGATCTCGGTCTCCCAGCAGCCCTGGGAGCCGCAGCCGCACTTGTGGCCGCGCGGGTGCACCACCATGTGGCCGACCTCGCCGCCGTAGCCGCCGTGCCCGGTGACCCGGCGGCCCCCGGCGATGATGCCCGCGCCGATGCCGACGTCCCCGTACAGGTAGATGACGTTGTCCAGCCCGGCCGCCGAGCCCCGGGTGTGTTCGGCCAGCGCCGACAGGTCGGCGACGTTGCCGAGGCTGACGGGCGCGTCGTAGCGCAGCTCGGCCTTCATCGCCTCGGCGAACGGCTGGTCCTCCCAGCCGACGTGCGGGGCGAGGCGGACGGCGCCGTCGGCGCGCCGCACCATCCCGCACACCGCCACGCCGCATCCGATGTAGACGGACTCGGCGGGGACGTGGCGGTGCATGTCGTGCACCAGTTCCGCCAGCGGCGCCGCCGCCTCGGCGGCCTCGTGCTCGCGCTCCCGGGGCGCCTCGCGGCGATCCAGGATCGCGCCGCCCAGCCCCACCCGCGCCGCCCGCACCCGGTCCACCTCGACCGACAGCGCGTAGACGTACCAGCGCTCCGACTCCGGACTCACCACAAGGGAGGGACGCCCGGCGCGCGATCGCGTGGTGTCCTTGGGAACCTCCTCGCTGACCAGCCCCGCGGCGATCAGCTCGGCGGTGAGCGCCCCGATGGTGGAGCGGTTCAGCCCCAGATCGGCGGTGAGCTCGGCGCGGGAGGCGGCACCCCGCATGTGGACGTGCCGCAGCAGCGCGCCGAGGTTCTGCCGTCGGATCTCCTCCTGGCTGGGACTCGAGCGGCGCGGGGTGGTCAACGGTTGCCCGTCGCCGTGGCGCGGCGCCGCGACAGGGCGTCGACCCCGGCGGCCAGCAGCAGGACGCTGCCGGTGACCACGTACTTGACCCCGGAGCTCAGACCGAGCAGCCCCATGCCGTTGATAATCACGGCGACCACTGTGCCACCGATGACCGCGTTGACTACGCGGCCCTTGCCCCCGAAGAGACTGGTGCCACCGATGACGGCCGAGCCGACCGCGTACAGCAGCACGTTGCTGCCACCGGTGTTCGGGTCGACCGATCGGGCCTCCGAGGCCGCCACGATCCCGCCCGCGGCGGCCATGGTCGAGCAGATCACGAAGGCCAGGATCTTCACCCGGTCGACGTTGATGCCGGCGCGCAGCGCGGCCTCCCGGTTGCCGCCCACGGCGTACAGGTGGCGCCCGAAGGCGGTGCGGCGCAACACGAACGTGCCGACGATCAGCAGGATCGCCACCAGCGGCACCGCGTACGGCATGCCCTTCAGCGAGGTGATCACGGCGTTGCGGCTGCGCTCCAGGTTGAGGACGAACACCGCCGCGCCCAACAGCACCGCCAGCCCGCCGACGCGCAGCAGCACCAGCGCCAGCGGCTCGGCCTCCAGGCCCTGCGACTGCCGGCCGCGGCGCTGCCACAGCTGCGCCGCGGCGAATCCGGCCACCGTCAGCACCGCCAGTCCCCAGCCCACCAGCGGCGGAACGTATCCGTTGTTGATGGACACGACGACGTGGTCGCGGATGGAGATGTTGGTGCCCTCCTTCAGCAGCATCAGCACCACGCCCTGGAACGCCAGGAACGCCGCCAATGTGACCACAAAGGAGGGAATCTTGACCTT
The DNA here is from genome assembly GCF_035643755.1 of Stackebrandtia sp. NCBI lineage: Bacteria > Bacillati > Actinomycetota > Actinomycetes > Glycomycetales > Glycomycetaceae > Stackebrandtia > Stackebrandtia sp. The sequence continues at coordinate 10,923 of NZ_DASQPW010000108.1, forward strand.
GGCGACCAGCACCCCGAGCGCCAGGCCGATCGCGGCGCCGGTGACCAGCGCCGCCAGCACCGCGACGTACCACGGCAGCCCGAAGGTGGTCAGCGCGATGGCCAGCACGGCGGCGCACACGCCGCTGGCGAAGCCCGCCGACAGGTCGATCTCGTTGGTGAGCAACACGAACACCAGACCCATGGCGATCAGCGTGACCGCGGCGCCCTGGGTGGTGAGGTTGGCGAAGTTGCGCGCCGAGAAGAAGACCGGGCGCAGCACCGAGAACACCCCGCACAGCACGATCAGGCCGGTGATGGCGGGCAGCGAGCCGATGTCGCCACCGCGCACCCGGCCCCAATAGGAACCGACATATTCGGTGAGGGTGCGGCGGGTGTCGGACCACCAGTCGCGCGTCCGCCTGATCGCGCCGAAGAACCAGCGTCGCAGTACAGACAGCACGGTGCGGAAGAACCCGCCGCCCTCCGATGGATCCGCTGTGGACTCGGATGTCCGTTCATTCGAGGCATTGGTGGGCGCGCTCATAGTGCAGTTCCATTCAGTCCGTAGTCCGAGGCTGTGTCGCTGTCGGCTGCCTGGCCGAGCTGGCCGCTGCGTCCGGAGGTGATCAGCTCGACCACCTGGGTGTGCGAGGTGTCGGCGGTGGCGACCTCGGCCACCATGTGTCCAAGGTAGAGGGCCGCGATGCGGTCCGACACGGCGAAGACGTCGTTCATGTTGTGGGAGATCAGGACCACGGCCAGGCCCTTGTCGGCCAGGCGGCGCACCAGCTCCAGCACCTGCGCGGTCTGGGCGACGCCGAGCGCGGCGGTGGGCTCGTCCAGGATCACCAGCCTGGAGTTCCACAGCACCGCCTTGGCGATGGCCACGGTCTGGCGCTGGCCGCCGGAGAGGCTGGACACGTGCTGGCGCAGGGAGTTGACGGTGCGCACCGACAGCCCGTCCAGCGTCTTGGCCGCCATCTGTTCCATGGTGGACTCGTCGAGGACGAGCCGGGAGCGGCGCTCGCGGCCCAGGAACATGTTCTGGACGATGTCCAGGTTGTCGCACAGCGCCAGGTCCTGGTAGACGACCTCGATGCCCAGGTTGGCGGCGTCCTTGGGGCTGGCGATGGACACCGCAGAGTCGTCGAAGCGGATCTCGCCGGCGTCGGGCGAGTGGATCCCCGCCACGCATTTCACCAATGTGGACTTTCCGGCTCCGTTGTCGCCGACCAGCGCGGTCACCTGGCCGGCGTACACCGACATGTCCACTTTGTGGAGTACCTGGACCGAGCCGAAGCTCTTGTCGATGCCGCGCAGCGCCAGAAGCGGGGGTGTTGACACGAATCCTCCTAGGGGAAGCCCGGTGCGGCGCGTGGGTTTGGCGCCGCACCGGGAAGCGAAGTATCAGCCGATTCCGGCCGTGCCACAGGCCTTGGCGAGATCCTTTGTGCACAGATCCTTGGCGTCGACGTAACCGTCGTCCACGACGTCGGAGACGTTCTTCTTCGTGATCGACTGCGGCTGCAGCAGAATGGACGGTGTCTTGTGTCCGCTGTCGGGGTCCTTGACGGTCTCCTTCAGGTGCTCCTTCTTGCCCTTGAACAGGTCGATGGCAAGCTTGGCGGCGGCGTCGGCCTCCTGCTTGACCGGCTTGTAGACGGTCATGCACTGGTCGCCGGCCAGGATGTCCTGCAGGCCCTGGACGGAGGCGTCCTGCCCGGTGACCGGGACCTTGCCGTTGAGCTTGTTCTTGTCCAGCACGGAGATCGCCGCATGGCCGAGGTTGTCGTTGGCGGCCAGGACGCCGTCGATCTTGTTGTCGTTGTCGGTCATCATCTGTTCGAAGATGGTGCCCGCCTCCTTGGCGTCCCAGTCGGGAACATCCTGGTCGGCGTCCTTGCCCTTCTTGTACTCGCCCGACTTGTACTTCGGCTTCAGCACCGAGTCGTAGCCCTGCTTGAAGAGGGTCGCGTTGTTGTCGGTGGCGGAGCCGTTCAGCTCGGCGATGGTCGGCTTCTTGGCGTGCATCGCGTCCAGACAGTCCACAAGGCCCTGGCCCTGCAGCTTGCCCACCTCGACGTTGTCGAAGCTGACGTAGTAGTCGGACTTGCCGCCGATGGTGTAGCGGTCGTAGTCGATGGTGGCCACGCCCTGGTCGCGGGCCTTGGACACCACGGCCTTTCCGGTGCCGGAGTCCAGGTTGACGATCATCAGGACCGTGGCGCCGTTGGTGATCATCTGGTCGGCGATGGTCTGGAAGTCGGTTTTGGAGTTCTGAGCGTTTTGGATGTCGTAGTCGATGCCCGCCTTCTCGAAGGCGGCCTTGAGGTACTTGTGGTCGGCGGTTTCCCAGCGGGGCGAGCTCTTGCTGTCGGGCAGGATCACCCCGATCTTGGGCTTGGCGTCCTCGCCGCAAGCGGTGAGACCGCCGATGGCCAGCGCCGCCGCGGCGATGGCGCACAGGAACCTGCGCATAGCACAGTCCTTTCTGGAGGGTACTCGGTGATCGATGTGGGGCATGCCGGGCGGATCGCGAAACCGCGCCGGCGATCAAGACCGTCTTGAGGTTTTGTTGTGTCCAGCAACATATCGACGCGGAGGGGGTGAACGCAAGCATTCAGCGACATAAATTTGTTGTCTGCGGTAACAATTTGGCAAAACGCCGGAAATCTCGGCGCCCCAAGGAGTTCAGCGGGGCAGCCCGATCAGCCCGCGAACGGCGCGTTCGGTGAGCTCAACGTCGTGGGGGGCGTGGCCGGCGAGCTGGATGACGACACCCTCCAGGACGCCGAGGTAGGCGGCGGCGATCTCCGGGACCGGTGGGCCGTCGCCGATCGCGCCGCTGGCGCGGGCGGCGGTCAGCCGGGCCCTGGTGTCGTCGGACAGGGGCCTGACGATGTCGTGGAGGGCGCGGCCCACCGGGTGGTGCCGCCCGGCGAACTCGATGCGCAGCGTCATCAACACCCGCGCGACGTCGCGTCGACAGTAGACGGCGTGACCGCGCGCCACCGCCAGCAGCTGCTCCACGGGGTCGTCCAATGCGGCGGCAGGGGCCCCGACCTCGGCGGTCCAGGTCTCCCCGACCCACCGCACCACCTCCAGCGCCAGCTCCTCCTTGCCGGAGAACTGGTGGTACAGGGCGCCGCGGGTGTAGCCCGCCTCGGCGGCCACCCATGCCAGCGCGAGCTTGCCGTAGCCGAATGTGGACAGTCCCCGGGCGGCGGCTTCCAGCAGGGCGTCGCGGGTCCGGGCGCGGCGGTCGGCCTGGGTGCGGCGCGGCGCGGGCGAGGAGGTCGAGGTCACCTCGCCATCCTACATACATACACGAATGTATGTTAGTTTTCGAGCATGGACACCACGCGAACCACCGTCCGAGAACTCACCGACATCCCCGACACCCTGCGCGGGCTCGTCAGCATCGACGCCGACGCCGTCGACGTGTTCACCCTGACGGCGCCCGACGCCGGCCACTACACCCCCGAGCAGTGGGCCCGCTGCGCGTTCGAGCAGGTGGCGGGCCGCAAGGGCCAGCTGATGTGGCGGCTGCTGCTTCGCCTGCGGCTGCGAACGAATCCCCGCAACATCGCCGGATGGATCGTGGACGGTCGCGGCGACGGCTGGCTGCGGTTGATCGCCTCGGGCCCGTCGCGCACCGGCCAGCTCGTGGTCGCCGTCGACGGCGAGGAGGTGTCGCTGCTGACGGCGGTGCGCCACGACCGGCCGCGCGCCGAGCGCACCTGGCAACGCCTGTCGCCCAAGCACAAGACCGTCGCCCCGCGCCTGCTGAGCATCGCCCACACGCGACTGGCTCGGGGGCTCCCGAACGGGTAGAACCGTCCGAATGGACACCGTCGTCTTCGTGCACGGCCTCGGATCGCGCTCGCGCGCCCGACAAGCCCGGCGCGACGGCCTCGGCGACCGCTTCGACACCGTCGCCCCTGAGCTGCCCGCCTTCGCGCGGGCGCGACGCACCATCGCGGCAAGCCGACCCTGATGGCGGCGCTCAGGATCCTGTCACGACACAATCTCGTCGACGACATCACAAGCGTCGCCGCGCGAACGCCGGTCACTGTGGGGGACAACGACAAACCCAACATGGCGCCGGGCACCGGTGGAACAGCCGGTCTCCCGAGCTGTTCAACGACACCGTCGCCGGGTTCGTCGGCGATCACGCGCCGGGGTGGGCCCGCGACCAGCCGTCCTCCAGCAGCGCGAAGATCTGGTCCATCACCTCGGCCGTGGGGCCGAAGCGGCGCATCAGGACGCGCGACTCCAGGGCGAAGTGCGCCAGGGCCGCGCAGGTGACGTCGTCGGCGGGCGCGCCCACCTCCTCGGCGATCGCCTCCGCGACCGCGGTCTCGTGGCGCATCCACATGCGGTGAAAGTGCTCGCGCAGCGTCTTGGTCTCCTCCACCAGGTTCATGAACTCCATGCGCTTGTCGAAGGATGGCGGCGCGGAGCGGGCGATGTGGGCCCGCAGCGACTGGAGGATCGACATTCCCTCCGGCCGGTCGCGCACCGCCGACACCAGCTCGGCCTCGATGTCGGCGTCGCGGTCGAACAGCAGGGATTCCTTGCTGGGGAAGTGTTTGAACAGCGTGGTGACCGCGACGTCGGCCTCCTCGGCGATGTCCTTGACGCTCACCTGGTCGTAGCCGCGTTCCATGGTGAGGCGCAGGGCGGCGTCGGCCAGGGCCTGGCGGGTGGCGGCCTTCTTGCGCTCGCGGCGTCCGATCGGTTCGGTCATGGTGCACATCCTAGCAATGTGAAGTCGATTTAAAAGTGTAGTCATTGCACTTTTGAAGTAAGTGTGCTTTTATTGCCGAGACCGACCCGATCCGAAGGGACATCCGACATGAACTCACCCCGCATCGCCATCGTGGGCGCCGGCATCGGCGGCCTCGCCTGCGCCCGCGTCCTCGACCTGAAGGGCCTGCGCGCCACCGTTTTCGAGCGGGAGGACTCCGCCGACTCCCGTTCCCAGGGCGGCAGCCTCGACATGCACTCCGACACCGGCCAGGCCGCCCTGCGCGCCGCGGGCCTGCTGGAGCGCTTCCACGAGCTGGCGCGCCCCGAGGGCCAGGAGGGCCGGACACTCGACCGCGCCGCCACCGTGCTGCGCCACCACGTGCCCGGTCCCGACGAGCGGGACACGCCCGAGATCGACCGGGGTCAGTTGCGCGGTCTCATGCTTGAAACCCTGCCGCCGGGCATGGTCCAATGGGGACGTGGCGTGGACGGCGTGACCGCGGTGGACGGCGGCGCCCGCATCGCCTTCGCCGACGGCACCACCGCCGACTTCGACCTGGTGATCGGCGCCGACGGTGCCTGGTCCCGGGTGCGCCCGGCCGTGTCCGAGGCCACGCCGATCCACACCGGCGTCAACTTCGTCGAGTTCTCCTTTGACGACGCCGACCGCGCCCACCCCGACCTGGCCCGCATGGTCGGTGGCGGGACCATGACCGCCCTGGCGCCCAACCGGTGCATGGCCATCCAGCGCAACAGCAACGGCCACCTGCGGGTTTACGCCGCGTTCTGGGACGCGCCCGACTGGCACGCCGCCGCGGGGATCGACATGGGCGACGCCCGGGCGGTGCGGTCCCACCTGCTGACCGTCTTCGAAGGTTGGGACGACAGGCTGCTGGACTTCGTGCGGCGCACCGAAAGCGGCTTTATCAACCGTCCGCTCTTCGCGCTGCCCGCCCCGCACGACTGGAGCCACGTACCCGGCGTCACCCTGCTGGGAGACGCCGCGCATCTGATGCCCCCGCTGGGAGTCGGGGCCAACCTGGCCATGCTGGACGGCACGGATCTCGCGGCGTCCATCGCCGCGGCATCCACCGTGGACGAAGGCGTGCGCGTCTACGAGGACCTCATGCTGCCGCGCGCGGGCCGGGCCGCCAAGCTGGTCGGCGACGGGCTGCGGGTGATGCTGGGACCCGAGGCGCCCGAGAGCGCGCTGCGTTTCTACGACCAGATGTCCGCCGAGGACTAACGCGGCCATCGCACCGGTCGCCGGGCGATCGCGGCGACCGCGTCCACAAAGGCCGCGACCGGGGCCGGGGTCGGGGTCCCGCCGACCGCCGCGACCACGTGGCGGTGATCGGCGGGCAGCCGGTCGATGCGCACCCCGGGGTGCCGATGCGCCCGCAACGCCAGCCCCGGCAGGGTGCTCACTCCGATCCCGGCGGCCACCAGGGCCTGCGTCGACATGTAGTCGTCGGTCTCGAAGCCGACGTCGGGAACGAAGCCGTGCCGCGCGGCGGCCCGCAACAGATGGGCGCGGCAGCGGTCGCACCCGGCGTTCCACCGCTCGCCGGCGTAGGTGGACAGATCCGCGCGGTCGCCGCCGAAGCGGCGCCCCGCCGGCGTCACCACGTACATCGGCTCCGACAGCAGCGGCGTCACCACGAGCCGGTCGAACTCCGCCGCGGGTCCGTCGTCGTGGTGGAAGGCCAGGGCCACGTCCACCTCGCCGCGCCGCAGCCGGGCCAGCGCCTCGGGCGGCTCGGCCTCCGTCAGCGCCAGGGCCACCTCGGGGTGCTCGGCGCGAAACCGCTGCGCCGCGCCGGGCACCAGCGTGGCCAATATGGACGGAAAGCCCGCGATCCGGATCGACCCGGCCCGCAGCTCGGCGTGCGCCGACAGCTCCTCGCGGGCGGCGTCGATGCGCCCCAGGATCTCCTCGGCGCGGGTGGCGAAGGCCCGCCCGGCGTCGGTGAGCCGGATGCCGCGGCCCACGCGCTGCACCAGCGGCACCCCGGCGTCGCGCTCGATGCGGGCCAGGTGGTGGCTCACCGACGGCTGGGCGAAGTGCAGGGCGCCGGCCGCGGCCGTGATCGAGCCCTCGCGGGCGATGGCCGCGAAGACGCGCAGCCGGGTCTCGTCGAACATTCATCGATGTTATCTATCGATTGATGGGAAATCCGCATTTGTCCTATGCGACGAGGTGGCGCAGACTCTCCAGGCATGGAACCCACCATCACCGACATGCTGCACGCCGCCCGCCGCATCGCGCCCCATCTGTCCGCCACACCGCTGCTCAACCACCCGGCGCTGGACGCCGAGACGGGCGCGCGGGTCTTCGTCAAGCACGAGAACCTCCAGCCCACCGGGGCGTTCAAGGTCCGCGGCGGCATCAACCTGCTGTCGCGAATGGACGAATCCGAGCGCCGCGCCGGGGTGGTGGGCTACTCCACCGGCAACCATGCCCAGTCGCTGGCCCACGCCTCGCGGCTGTTCGGCGCGCCCTGCCGCATCGTGATGCCCCGCGACCCCAATCCGGTGAAGGCCGCCGCCGTCACCGCGCTGGGCGCCGAGCTCATCGAGCACGGGGCCGTCTTCGACGACACCAAGGCCCGGGCGTCCGAGCTCGCCGAACACCACGGCGCCCGTCTCGTGAGCGCCGCCAACGAACCCGATCTGATCGCCGGGGTCGGCACCCTGTACCTGGAGCTGCTGGCCGCGCGCCCCGAGATCGACGCGATCCTGGTCCCGGTGGGAAGCGGCAGCAGCGCCGCCGCGGCGTGCCTGGCGGCGGAGGCGCTGAGTCCCGGCTGCCGGGTGATCGCCGTGCAGTCGAGGCAGGCGTCGGCCGCGCACGACTCGTTCCGCGCCGGCGAGCTCGTGGACCGTCCGAACCAGACCGTCGCCGAGGGATTGGCCACGGGCTCGGGATTCGAGCTGCCGCAGGCCATCATGCGTAAACGGCTCGACGACTTCGTGCTGGTGGACGACGCCGAGATCCGAGCCGCCCAGTGGACGCTGATGCGCACCGCCCACACCGTCGCCGAGGGCGCGGGGGCGTGCGCGCTGGCGGGGCTGACCGCCCTGGGGGAGCGGCTGGCGGGAGCGACGGTCGCGATCGTGTGCAGCGGCGGCAATGCCAGCCCCGCCGAGCTGCGCCGGGTGATCCCGGAATGAGAAGTGGGAGGGGCTTTCGCCCCTCCCACCAGATGACTTACTCGGCGTCCGGCACCGTCGGTGGCGGCACCTCGGCCGCGTGGTGCTTGGAGTTCGGGTTGAGCAGGGAACTCTTGCGGCTGTAAGCGAAGTAGATGATCAGGCCGATGACGAACCAGATCGCGAACCGCAGCCAGGTGAGCGGCTGCAGGTAGGTGATCAGCCAGATCGACGCGATGGCGCCGATCGCCGGCACCACGGGCATGCCGGGCAGCTTGAAGGTGCGCGGCAGGTCGGGTCGCTTGTACCGCAACACGATCACCGCGATGCACACCACGAAGAACGCCAACAGGATGCCGATGTTGGTCAGCTCGGCGGCCTCCCCGATCGGCACCACCCCGGCGATCAGCGCCGACACGATGCCGACGATCCAGGTAGCCAGGGTCGGCACCCGGTGCTTGCGGCTGGTCTTGGCGAAGACTTTGGGCAGCAAGCGGTCCCGGCTCATCGAGTACCAGACGCGGGTGACGCCCAGCATGAAGGTGAACAGCACCGTCAAGATGCCGATGATGGCGCCGACGGCGATGATGCTTCCCAGGCCCGGCAGCCCCACCGACTTGAACGCCGTCGAGAAACCGGCATTGGGATTGATCTCGGTGTAGTACTGCATGCCCGTCAACACCAGGCAGGCCAGCACATACAGCACCATCGAGATGGCCAGCGAGTAAATGATCGCCTTGGGCATGTGTTTGCGCGAGTCCACCGATTCCTCCGCGGCGGTGCTCATCGCGTCGTAGCCGAACACCGCGAAGAACACGATCGCCGCGCCCGACATGGTCCCGGCGAACCCGTGCGGGAAGAACGGGTGGTAGTTGCCGGTGTTGATGAAGAAGACACCGACCACGATGACCAGGAGCACCAGTGCGATCTTGACGCCCACCACGATGGTCTCGAAGCGCGCGGCGGCCTTGATGCCCCGGGTGAGCAGGAACGCGATGAACAGACACAGAATGATCGCGAACACGTCGACGCGGTGCCCGTTGGTCGGGTCTGTCGGGTCGTAGGCGCCCATCATCCACGGTGGCAGGTTGATGCCGACGGCTCCCAACAGATAGCCGAAGTATCCGGAGATGCCGATGGCGACCACCGCGACGATCGCGGTGTACTCCAACAGCAGATCCCAGCCGATGAACCAGCCCGCGAACTCGCCGAGCACGGCGTAGCCGTAGGTGTAGGCCGATCCCGCCTTGGGAATCAGGCCCGCGAACTCGGCGTACGAGAAGGCCGCCGCGGCGCTGGCCACACCGGCGATGAGAAAGGACGCTAGGACAGCGGGGCCGGCGTTCTGGTTGGCCACCTTCCCGGCCAGCGCGAAGATCCCGGCGCCGATGATGCCGCCGATGCCGATGGCGGTCAGCTGCCACAGCCCCAGCGTGCGTTTCAGGCCGCCGCCGTGGTCCTCCTCCTCGATTTGATCGATTGGCTTGCGCCGCACCAAGGTGGACCAAAAACCACCTGGCGATTCGGTAGTAGTCACCAGTCTCTCCTACTCGACAGGCAATACGGGCACATGCGAAGCGCCCTCATGTTAGCGGCTGACACAACAAACGGGAGGGTCGTCGCGCTTCGGTATCCGTGAATGTTTCGAGGTCCACGCCTTTATTCAGTGTTTGATCGCCCGAACCAGCACGCCACGCTTGGTCAACCACAGTGGAAGCGACGCACGGTCGGCGCGTTCGGACGGAATGTAATTGTGACGACAATACGCCCGAACCTCCTCTCGGGTGCTCAGCGGAAAGAACTTCTGATCCCAGTGCCGCGCGGTGACGTCGTCGAAGACCGACTCCACTATCGACACCGCGTCCTCGGCGTCGAATGTCGACGGCTCGTGGCCCTCGGGAACGATCTCCGGGTCGTTGTCGCGCGCCGCGCAACACGCGTAGTACCGTCCGCCCGGGCGCAAGACGCGGTGGGCCTCGCGGATCGCCGACGCCGGATCGTCCAGGTGGTACAGACACCACAGGTGGGTGACCTCGGCGAAGCTGTCCGAGGCGAAGGGCAGGCGGCGCATGTCCGCGCGTGTGACGGGACGGTGGGGGTTGTCGGCCAGCTGGGCGGGCGAGTTGTCGACGCCCACCCACCTCACCCCGGGACCGAGCAGCGACGCCAGCCTGCCCTCCCCGCAGGCCACATCCAGCACCGGCCCGCGCAGTTCGGGCGCCACCAGATGATGAACGTCCTGTGGGGACTCCCAGGATCGCCAGCGGTCGGGGTCGGAGTCGTAGTCGGGGCGCAGCACTGACATGTGCGCAGTATTTCACGACGCGAATCTCCGAATATTCCAGTTGATGGAAACTTCCACATGATGTATGTTTCCCGCATGGACGAGTCGCGGCGCGACCGAAAAAAGCGCCTGACCAGGCATCGCATCGTGATGACGGCGATCAGGCTTTTCGAGGAGCGGGGGTACGAGGAGACGACGGTGGCGCAGATCGCCGCGGCGTCCGACGTCGACCCCAAGACCTTCTTCAACTACTTCGGCAGCAAGGACGAGGTGTTGTTCGTCGGCAGCGAGGCCGACTTCGACGTGTTGCTCAACGCCATCGCCGAACGCCGTCCACAGGAGAGCCCGGGGGAGGTGCTGCGGCGGGCGGTGCGGGCGTACGCGACCCATCGCCGCCCCCAGGTGCCCCCCAAGGAACCCGCCGAGCTGTCGGCGGTGGCCCGGCTGGTCCACGCCAGCCCGGCGCTGCAGGCCAAGGGCGCCCACGTGGCGCTGCGCCTCCAGCGGCGGATCGCCGAGGCCCTGTCGCGGGAGTTCGGCGACCGCCTGGACCCCATCACCGCCGCGGCCATGACCGGCGCGGTGCTCGGCGCCATCGAGCAGGCCACGTGGGCGTCCATCCAACTCGGCCAGACGCAGCAGCAGCTGTGGGAGGCAGCCGATCGCGCCCTCGACATCGCCACCCGCGGCCTCAACGAGCTGTGACCACAC
>NZ_DASQPW010000109.1:0-3521 GCF_035643755.1 Stackebrandtia sp.
GCCGATGATGTCGAACGGGCCCGTCAGCTCGGTCTTGTCGGTCCAGGCGGGCTCCAGGACGAAGCGCGCCGAGCCAATGTCGGTGGGCGACAGGACGTGGACGCGGCGGAACCCCTCGCGGTTGATGCGCCGCATGCCGCGCCGCAGCTCCCGCTGCTGCTTCGGGATGACGTGCGCGCCGAAGTCGCGGTCGGGGCGGGTGGCGTTGCGTTGCACGGCAACGGTTTCGTCCACGTCCAGCACGACGGCGTCGACGAGTACGTGGTGCTGCTTGGCCAGCTCCACCAGCTTGCGGCGCGCCTCGCACTGCACGTTGGTGGCGTCCACGACGGTCAACAGGCCGCGACGCAGTCGCGTGGCGACGATGTAGTTCAGCACGTCGAAGGCGTCTGGTGTGGACGCCTGGTCGTTGTCGTCGTCGGACACCAACCCACGGCAGAAGTCGGACGAGATCACCTGGGTGGGCTTGAAATGCCTGGCGGCGAAGCTCGACTTGCCCGACCCCGAGATCCCCACCAGCACGATGAGGGACATCGCGGGAACCCGAATCTCAGTCACGGCTGAACACTCCCATCTGGGTCGGCTGACCCGCGTCAACGTCCTCGTCGCCGATCCCGCTGATCGCGACGCGGTACCCGTGCGCGGCGGCCACCCGCTCCGCCCAGGCGGCGAACTGCGCGCGGTCCCATTCGAAACGGTGGTCGCGATGCCGCGGGCACCCCGCCTCCAGCTCATAGTGGACGTTGTACTCCACATTGGGCGTGGTCACGATGACGGCGGACGGCCGCGCCTCACCGAACACCACCCGCTCCACGGCGGCCAACCGCGGCGGGTCGATGTGCTCGATCACCTCCATGAGGATCGCGGCGTCGTACCCACCGAACCGCTCGTCGGTGTAGGTCAATGCCCCCTGGAACAGGTCGACGCGCTCCGATTGCCTGTCGCTCATGCGATCCAGCTTCAGGTACCGCGCGGTCTGTTTCAGCGCCAGTGTGGACACGTCCACCCCCGTCACCCTGCTGAGGTCCCGGCTCTTCAACAACTCCGCCACAAGGCGACCCGACCCGCACCCCAGGTCGATCACGCTCGACGCGCCCGACGCGGCCACGGCTTCCAGCACGGCGGCGTGCCGTCGCTTCGCCAACGGCACGGTCTTCGGCGCCTCCTCCTCGGCCACTGTCTCCTCCTCCACGGGCGGCTCCAGCTCCCCCTCCGCGGACTCGTCCACCTCGGCCAGCCGCGCGAACGCCACCCGCTCCAACCCCCGCTGCCGCGCCAGGTATCGACGGGTGATCAGCTCCGAGCACGGATGCTCGGCCAGCCATTCCCCGCCGTTTCGCACCAGCTTGTCGACCTCCCCGATATCCACCCAATAATGCTTGGCGTCGTCCAGCACGGGCAGCAGCACATACAGGTGGTTGAGCGCGTCGGCGACCCGCAGCGTCCCTTTCAGTCTCAACTGGACGTACCGCGACTCCCCCCAGTCGGGAAAGGACTCGTCGAGCGCGACGGGCGCCGCCTCGACGTCCCAACCCAAGGGCGCGAACAGCTTCTCGGCCAACTCGGCTCCACCCTTGCACGGCACCGCCGCCAGGAAGACCTCCAATGGAATAGCCGACGCCGCCAGTTCGGCCCGCGCGTCACACCGTCCGTTGCGGGCGGTACTGAACACGTTCCCGATCGCCACCGCCAACAGGGACGACGCGGCGTACGGACGATCGTTGACGTACTGCCCCAAGGAGAAGTCGGGCGACTTCTTCCCACGCGAACGCGTGAGTTTGACGGGATCCACCTCCATGACCAACGCGGCGGTGCAGCGCTCCTCGGTCGCCTCGGGGTACACCACCGTTGCGGCACCGAAGGAGTGGCTGAAGGCATGCACCTTGTCAGGGTGCTTGTACAGCAGGTACCCCAGGTCGGTCGCGGGTCGGTGGGTGGTGGAAATGGTCATTAGCACTGGTCGATTGTGCCCGTCGCATCGCGCGGTGACCATCGGGTTTCGAGAGATGCCCAAGGGACACGGCGGCGTCACCGTCGGCGGCACTGATGGCCATGGTGGTGTGCGCCGCGGCTTTGGGATCGCTGATAGAGGCGGCGCCTCAGGTTGTCGGCCATCGACACGCTTTATGAAGCGGGCTGGGACGATGCCGTCGTCTCGTTGGACCCTCATCTCGGAGGTCAAGGCGTCGCCGCGGCCGACCGCGCCAGGCCCCACAAGGCCGTATTCACGTCCCCGATTCGGCTGGCTTCCATGCCCGTACGGTCGATGATTCCCCTGCGGACTCGCCATACGATGACGTCGCGTGCGGGGGTTCCCTTCGCACCCGAGGCGCGGGAGGCACGCGGCAATGGGTTACATAGGTGAGGACGAACCCTGGCTGGTCGACATCCGTCGGCGGGCGCAGGATCTGTCGAATTCGGACGATTGGGAAACGTACGCCGCGATGGAGTCCGAGCTCCGCAGCGACCACAAGTTCTGGGTGGGTGCGTGGGGGCCGATTCTCGTGTTGGCGCGCCACCACCTCGGGCGTCAGGATGCGCGGCAGCTGTTGGAGGAGTTGATCGACGGGGGCTTCAGCCAGCCCGAGATGCTGGAACCCGTGCTGTCGCAGGCATTCGGCGACGCGACGGACTGGCCGCGACTGCGGGAACGCATGCGCGCCAACATTCCCGAACCTCCCATCGAGATCCTGGACTGGCCACAACCGATCTTTGGCCCACCCCAGGACTATTCGCGCGTGGAGCCCTCGCGCGAGGCGTTGCTGCGCGAGCAGCTGCCCGAGCCCGCTGATTCGGCGTGGGACACCGCGCTCGGCTTGCTCGCCTGGGTTTCGCGGCGATGGGAGCACGCCAACGACCACGTCAACCCCGGCGTGGACGCCGTCGAGGTGCTGCGGCGCGTTGACGAGGACGGCAAGCGGTTCGCGTGCGTCGAGTACACCCTGGTGTTGACCCAGTCCCTGTGCGCCCGAGGCATTCCCGCGCGGCGGGTCGCCTGCGACGCGGCGAACTACCACACGGGACTGTCCAAGGGCCACGCCGTGACCGAGGCGTGGATCGACGAGCTCGGCACCTGGGTGGTCTTGGACGGGCAGAACGGGATGTACTGGGTGGGCGCCGACGATCGACCCATAGGGGTGCGGGAGTTGCAGGACTCTCGGTCGTCGGGCGGCACGCGACCGAGTCACCACTGTGTCGGGGCGAGGAAACTGAACGGCGACGACGCGCAGTTGTGGTGGTCGCACTTCCACCACATGGTCGTGGGCGGGCTTTCCTGGGCGACGACGTACGTCCCGACCTTCCAGGACGACTACACGGTGATCGCCAGGATGGTGCTCCACGATCGCGCGCTCGCGTTTCCCGATCTGTCGCGGCTGTCCATGGAGATCGCGGCGCCCGACGACAGCCCCGCATTGAAGTTCCACAGCGAACACCCCTTCTGCGAAGGATTCCGCGTCACCGACGGCGATCGCGACGTTCGCGTGGGACTCGACGGGCACTGGGACTTCCCGACCGACGCG
>NZ_DASQPW010000110.1:0-2463 GCF_035643755.1 Stackebrandtia sp.
GTACCCGCCGAAGCCGGCGGTCAGGGCGCACGCCGCGACCGCCCGCGCCGCGCCCGCGGCGGGCGCCAGCAGCCAGATGCCCAGCGCCGCTTCGCATCCGCCGAGGACGCGATAGGCCAGCGCCGCGCGTTCCTCGCCGACCAGCCGCTTCAGGGCGGTGTCCTGCGCGGCGACCTTGCCGCGCACGGTGAATAGCTTCACCCAGGCCGCCCACAGCAGCACCGCGGCCAGCGGCACGGCCTGCACCGCGGCGATCCATTGCCACATGTCAAAGCCTTTCCGCGCCGTGGCGGCGCCGCCGGGGCGGCACCGCCACGGCTGACATCACTGGTGCGAGTAGATGGTTGCCACGTCCACGTCGTTGGTTCCCGGGCGCCAGGCGCCGAGGATCTGGACGTGGGAGTCCACCTTGATGTGGGATACATCACGGGTGGCGGGGGTGCCGTTGTACACGGCGGCGCTGACGCCGTCGACCATGTGGGCGGTCAGGTGATCGCCGTTGTGGTTGAGCTTCAGCTTCTTGTCCTGGATGGACACGATGTGGGCGGTGATGTTGACGATGTTGACCCACACCGCGTCCGCCGCCAGGGTGCCGTCCTTGAGACGGGCGCCGCGGGCGTACAGCCCGTCGCCGACGGCGATCTCGTCGGCGGTGGTGGGCTTGAGCTTCCAGACGCTGGTGGAGTCGGCGATGCGGATCTTCCACAGTGACGTGTCGGAACCGATGGCCCGAATGGTGCTGCCGTTGATGGAGCGGATCAGCCCCTCGGCGAACTCCGGGTCGGGCATGCCGGGCTCGATCTTGACCGTCTCGGCCGCGAAGGCGTCCTCGGGGGCGAAACCACCCAGCGCCGAGGCGCCGACGATGGTGGCGCCGCCGAGTACCGCATTGGACAGCAGGCTTCGTCTATCCATGATGTCCTCCTAGGCGACCGTGCAGGGACGCAGTCCCGCCGACAGGTCGGCGATCCTGCTGTAGGCGGCGGGTGTCAGGTCGATGATGCGGTTGCTGGAGCAGACGCCGCAGCAGGACTGTTCGCCGCAGAACAGGTGGGTGTTGGGTCCACAGTCGGCGATGGTGGTCGCGACCGCCTGCCCGGTGCAGCGGCTGGTGGTGGTGTGTTGGTACCCGCAGGTGCGGCGGGTGAGGCCGACGCCGCACTGGTCGGGTCGGGTGATGTTGAAGCAGGCGTCCGACGCGTTGGGCCAGGCGTGCTGAAGGCTGCCGGAGTTGCAGGTGCCACAGGCTCCGTGGTTGGCTGTACCACAAGGGCCCCAAGCATTTCCGCAACAAAACCAGGAGACTTCCCCGGTAAGTGCCATGGGGATTTCCTATCTGATGTGAAGGTTTGGGCAGTGATCGTGACGGTGGGTCGCCGTCACGGGACCCCATGGTCCCCAATGAAATTTAGGTAGTCAAGACTATCGATATACTGGAGCCACAGAACGTCCATAGCGCGGGCACGAAAAAACGGCGTCTTCGCCGTCGTGCTGCGAAGACGCCGTCTTAGGAACACGTCCCAGTCCGGGCTACCATGCGCGCGTACATAATCGTTGGGTCGGCACGGTCTTCAGCTATACCGGCCCAACGCGCCTCCCGCGGCTGGTCGCACGTGGGTACCCGGTGGCCGTGTCCGGAGCTCTTGTGATCGTTCGAGAACCTGTCTGTAGAACGTCCGTCGAGATCCGTACGTTCTTTGTACGCCCCTACCGGGTGGTAGACAACCCCTTCCTCAAACCTCTTTTGGCACTGTGGTACCGGGCGTCGCAACCGAGTCGATCCGCAACCTTTCTGGCATTTGAGACACAATCGTGTCGTGCATCTGGTCTGGCCGATATCGTGTCCGACTACGGTGTTGTTGGCGCGAAACCTCGTGACTTGTGAAGGAACGACATGAACTCCTCACCGCCCTTGTACAGCGACGACGTTGTCACGGTGACCTCGATATCCGGGCCGGACGGCCAACCCTGCGTGCAGTACCTGGGCAACCAGCCAGCACCGCCGCAATTCGACGGGTGGGCCCCGGTGATCAGGGAGCTGGCGGTCTCCGACCACTTCAGCGTGATCCACTACCTCGACCGCAGCCCGCAGGGCCAGGCGGTGCTCGTCAGCGACGCCACCGGGCGCACCCTGGCCGAGCTGCTCACCGGCGACGGTCCGCTGTCGCCCAACAAGGTGCTGCGGATGCTCACCGGCGCGGCCTCCGCGCTGAAGGCGCTGCACGAGCGGGGACTGCACCACGGCGCGGTGTGTCCGTCCACGGTGATGTGCGACAGCGACGGCACCGCGCGGCTGGCCGGACTGGACGCCGGAATGCCGGGCCTGGCGCAAACCATTCCCGCCCAACACTTCGGGCCGCTGGACCCGCAGCGCTCGGCCGCCAGCGACGTGTACGGGCTGGCCGCCACCGGCTACGTGGCGCTCGGCGGCAGCCTCCCGTTCGCCAACGACCCGGGCAACCC